>CAZFNB010000487.1:0-2906 GCA_964520235.1 uncultured Bifidobacterium sp.
TTCGTAACGGAAGCGCCCGGCTTCGGGGTGACGCTTATCTTCACAGTGGGGTTCAGCTTGGCGAGCTTCTCTTCAAGGAACTCGTAGCGCAGCCGCTGATTCCAAAGCTGCTTCGCCTCTTCGATGTCTTTCGGATACGCCGCTTCCTTGCGATTCACCTGGATGCGCTCGTCCGTGTTGAACTCGAACTTCGGGGTTTTCAAAAGCTCCGTGCAATAGCTTGCGCGCTGTTCGAGACGCTCGATGAACCGGTTGAAGATATGATACGCAGGCTTCGTGTCGCCGCCGGTGCGACGCACTCCCAACGTGAGATCATCCAGCTTTGTCCGATAGGTCTCGAATTCTTCCAGATCGCCCTGTGTGAAATGGATGTGCTGCGGATCCAACGTCTCGATGTAACGATCCAGAAACTTGGATGAAAAATCGTCGTCGAGCGGATGCCGGAGAAAATGATAATGCTCCAGCAACTGCGCCGTGACGGACGCGATGCGCCCATCATCCGGGCCGGGCGCGAGCACTTTGGAGCGCCCCGGTGAATCCGTGGTCGTGGTGGTCGCAACGCCGTTGGTTTCGGACACTGCGGAGAACACGAGCCACGAGGCGGCCAGGCCGCACGCGGCGAAAAGCGTCATCCGTAAGGCGAATTTTTTTTGCATCACAAGAGTGCCGCACCGGCGCGGCATTGGTTTGACCGACTATACGCTGAATTGTTCACCGAGGGAAACAGGCAATTTTCGCGCCGTTTGTCGGCAAATCTGGACCTCGTCATTGCTGCAATGACATCCAGTGCTGAAAGAGGACAGTCCTGACAAGATTTCCAGAATTCAGATTTCCGCCTTGTCGAGTTCGCTCATCTGCGAAAGCCCTGTCGTGTTGACAACTTGTAGCTTTTGGCGAAGCGCCGTGTTGGTCAGGTGAGAAGGCGGCCGCTCCATGCACTCAAGAAAATCAGATCCGATGGCGATTACGGATTTGAATTTGGCGCAGGTGGGTGCGGGCCGGGTTGCGGTTGCTGGGGTTCGCGGAGCGGCTGTTGCGGACGTGGGCGGCGGTCGTTCGGATTTTGCTCGTCGTTCCGGCGCTGCAACCGTTGTTTCATCAATTGCTCGAACTGCTGCCGTTGCTCGGGCGTGAGCACTTCACGGATCTGTTCCCGCGTCTCAGCCATCTCCCGCCGGATCTCCGGGTCAATCTTCTCGCGGACTTTCTGGATGCGTTCCTGTCCCTCGGACATGATTTGTTCGACGCGTTCACGTTGCTCCGGGGTCAGGCCGAGTTTTCCGTCGAGCAGAATCACAAATTCCCGGCGCATGAACTGGGAGGGCGCGTTGCTCTGACCTGGCATCCGCTCTCGGTCGCGGGGCGGATTGAAGTTGTTGTTCTGGGGATTGACGGGGTGTTGCACGGGCTGTTGTTGTTGCTGCATGAACGGCCGTTGGCGCATCTGGCCAAGCCGGAATGAAGAGCGCACCAGCAACGCGCCAGTGACGATGCCTGCGACGAAGATGACGAGTGTGGCGAGAACGACTTTCCAGGTGTTCACCAGATTTCCTCCTGTTGATCCGCCGTGGCAGTCATGACCTCCTCATATGCGGAAACGAGGTCTTGATCGCTGGTTTCCTGACGAGACGGCAGAAATGAAAAGGCTCCCATCAAAATCGTGATTGCGACACACGGCAACGCGGCCCGCCAGAGTCCGCGCGCCCAAAGCGCGGTGACATCCAGAGCTGCAGGTTGCGAGGCGATGCGGGCCATGATGCGTTTTTCAAAGGCATACGGCACGCGGTCATCAGGCGTGGCGGCCCGGGCTGCGGCAATCAATTTTTCCTTCAGGTTGTCCGGATTCATAGATGCGTCGTTGTTTAAGACGGTACAATGCGTCGTCGGGTTACAGGTACTTTTCCCTGGAAAGCCGCGCCAGAACCTTCCGCATTTCAGCGCGGGCGCGAAACGCTCGCACTTTCACCAGCGGCACGGACCAGCCTGTGAGTCCGGCGATCTCCTTCACCGTTCGGTCCTCGATTTCAAGGAGCGTGATGATAAGCCGGGCAGAAGGCGAAAGCTCGGCGAGTATGCGGTCAACGAGTTGCCTGGCGGCGTCGGCGGTTTCACTGGCGGATTCGGGAGCAGTGGCGAAACGTTCCAACCAGTCGTCCTCAGGCTCGGTGAGTTCCGAGAAGCTGGATTCGCGATTGCGCTGGTGGGCGCGGAGAAAATCGTAGCAGGTTCGCACCGTGAGCCGCATGAGCCAATGCTCGAACGGGGCTTCGCCGCGAAAACTGCCGAGTTTTTGATACGCCTTGAGCCAGACTTCCTGGACGATGTCTTCAATCTCGCTTTCCCGGCGGGCGTAGCGGCGGACGGACGCAAAAACGCGGGGAGAATATTTTTGAATCAGCGGCTCGAAACTCCCGGCATCGCCCTTGAGCACCGCCGCGATCAGTTCCGCATCGCTCCGTTCCATCGCGGCGACTATGCCAGAGGTGGAAGTGCGGACAAAGTGAAAAGCCGCCGCAATCCCCGGCGACGGCTCTTCGCTCTTTGCCCGCACAGAAATGTCATCGAGCGGAACATGAATGAAGGTCGTGCTCATCGCTTGTGGTGACGGACGGGGACAGTAAGGACGTTTCGTGAAGGGAAACGTCACGAGGAGATTGTTTCGGCTTTGCGCTCTTCATTCCGACGGCGGCCGTCATTTGATGCGGCGCACACTTGAAATGACGCCCCGTGCGGATGCGGGGTTACACAAAAAATCCGCCGTGAGTCATCAGGCCTTTTTAAGGCCCAAGAGTTTCTCGAAATCAGCGGAGAACTTGAGCATGGCATCCGTGACCTTGCGGGGCTGGTCGGTCAACGTCGCGGACATGCGTTCGGCCGCCTCGGGTTTGCGGCGGATGACTTCCGTG
>CAZFNB010000488.1:0-2880 GCA_964520235.1 uncultured Bifidobacterium sp.
ACTTTGCGCACCAGTTCGCGCCAGCGCAGGCGCTCGGTCAGGTTCATGCCTGCGAATTTATCGAAGGCGGCGAGGCATTGATGACGTTGCAAGGGCGTGAGCTTTCCGAAGGCGTCGAGAGTTTTTTCCATCTGCTGGCGCTCGGCTTCGCTCAACCGGCCAAGCATCCGGGATCGTTCGGCGGGTGTCAGATCGAACAATTTGTTGAACCGTTCAAAAATCCGGCTGCGCTGGTCTTCAGGCAATGAATTGATGCGGTCAATGCCGGCTTCCAATTCCGCACGACGCTCCGAAGTCATCGAGGCCAGCAGCCGCTCCTGCGCTTCCCTGGATTCCGCTCCGGGCTGAGTGAGGAATCGGACAGCATCCTGGTTTTCGAGCAGTTCATTCTTCAGCGGCGGTGGCAGGGTATCCCAGCGCATAAGGCGTTCAACAACCAGGGTGCGGATGGTTTCGGGAACGAAATCCAGGCTGGTGGGACGATTCGTGCGAGGGCAAGACAGGAGAGGCAGGAGAAAGTAGCGCAGTTCGGTGGCACGCAGACGGGCTTCGCGTTCCTCCCCGGACAGGGCCACATACTCGGCAAGCTTTTTGCCAAGGCGTTCGCGAACCGCCTGTTTCTTTTCGGCGAGCGCTTTTTCGCGTTCGGCTTCCGGCATCGCAAGCAGTTTGCGGAACTGGTCAACAGGCGAAATGGTCTGTGGTATCGGTGGTAATCCCGGCTGAGTCGCTCCGGAAAGCTCATTCGAGGCGGGAGAAGATTCCGGCGCAAGCGCAACGCAGACACCAAACACGACCAGCCATGAATTCCAGAACCGTATGCTCATTGCTTCAATGACCTCAATTCGTCTTGAAGGGCCAGAATGTCCTCGTCCGCCGTGGCCGCAACGTTCAACGAGCGGATGGCGTCAAAGTCCTGAAGCATCTCGACGCTCGGCAGCGACCGGACTGCGGCGACGGTCGAGAGGTTCTGCACCAATTCGCGCTGTTGGTCAGCTTCGTTGCGTTGATGCACAAAGACGGCCAAGGCAACGACCGCCACGCCGCCCACTGCCAGACGCGGCACGAGCGCGCGCCACCACCCACCCCAAACCTTCGCGCGCCCGCGCCGCGAAATCGTCTCTTCACGCTCGATCTCCTGAAGAACGCGCGCGGTAAAATTGGACGGCACGGTTGCATCCGGTTGCCGGGCCAACGATTTGCTCAAGGCGAGTTCGAGTTCCCAGTCCGCCCGCGCTTCAGGATGTGTTGCAAGCCAGGCATCCAGTTCGGCCTGCTCTCCAGCGGAGAGCGGGCGGCGCGAAATCGCATCGCGCAATCGTTGTTCGAGCGGGTTTTGGTTCATAGCTGCTCTCCTGTGTTGAAAACCGGTTTATTCATAAAGTTGCGGTCATTTTTCCACCGGCCAGATGCCGGTTTTCAGATAAGGCTTGAGCTTTTGCTTGAGGGTTTCGCGGGCGCGATGAATCAGGGACTTGGTGGCGGACAGCGAGCAGCCCAGCACTTCGGCGATCTCCTCGTAACTCAGTTCCTCCTCGCGGCACAGTGCCAGGGCCAGCCGCTGATTGTCAGGCAGCGCAGACACTGCTTCGTCCACCTTTTGCTCCAGTTCACCGCGAAGGAGCTGGTCCGGTGTGGAGGCCTGCTTCCGGTCTTCGATCTGATGCAATGGCTGGTCTTCATTATCGTCGCGGGTTTGATCGAGCGATTCTGCAGGATGCCGGGAACGGCGGCGGATTTCGTTGAGGCAAAGGTTGCGCGCTATGGTGAAAAGCCAGGTTGAAAATTTTGCGGAGGCTTCGTACCGGTTTGCGGATTTCCATGCCTGCACGAAAACGTTTTGCGCGAGGTCTTCCGCTTCCGTGGCGTCACGCAGGGTGCGGAAGGCCAGATTCATCACGGGCTGTTTGTATTTCCCGACCAGTTCGGTGAAAGCTGCGCTGTCGCCCTGCTTCACGCGAAGCATCAGGGCGGCATCGGGGTCTGGGATGGCGGGCATGACCGCGTCGAGGTTAGCAAACACCGGAGGGAGTTCAAAGTTTCACATTCACCGCAATCAAACCTCAACTCGGAATTGCCTTGCCCGCGCTTTGCAACCAATCTTTGCCGCGACATGCAGGACCTGTTGCGCAAGATCGAGGCGGATGCGAAGAAAAAACTTTCGCTGACGGACGCGTCCGCCGATGAATCCATGCTGGCAAGATGCCGTGCCTTCCTGAAAATGGAAATGCACCGCATCAAGCTCATGCACCAGAATGGTGGTGGCGGCCTGGACATCTGCCGGGCGCGCTCGGCAGTGATTGATCATGTCGTCCGCCATTTGTGGGAAACGGCCTGCCTGACTTTGTCCGAGCAGGCGCGGAGGGAATTTCCACCCATCGCCGTCGTTGCGCTCGGCGGTTATGGCCGCGGTGAGATGAACCCGCACAGTGATATTGACCTGATGTTTCTGCACGAGGGGCAGGTGGCAGGGCACTCGAAGCCGCTTCCTGTTCTGGAAAAAATGATGGACGGTGTGTGGCTGCCGCTGTTCGACCTCGGTTTCAAGCCCGGCCATTCTGTGCGCACCATTGCTGAATGTGTGGACGCGGCGAACGACAAGGATGATGAGCGCAGCGTCGAAACCCGCACGTCACTTATCGAAGCCAGGCTGATCGCCGGCGACGAAAAATTGTTCGCCAAATTCCAAAAGACCGTGCTGGCGAAGTGCGTCGAGAAATACGTGGACAAGTACATCGCCGCCCGATTGCAGGATCAAGCCACGCGGCGGGCCAAGTTCGGCAACTCCGCCTGTATGCAGGAGCCGAACGTCAAGAACGGCTGTGGCGGGTTGCGCGATTTCCAGAACCTGCTCTGGATGGCATTTTTCAAATATCGCAC
>CAZFNB010000489.1:0-2877 GCA_964520235.1 uncultured Bifidobacterium sp.
AGACTCAGTAGGTCACCAGAGAACGGATCGGATAGCCCTTGAGCTTTTCGCGCCCGTTCAAAAAGCTGAGTTCGATCAGGAATCCGATCTCCATGATCTGCGCGCCCAGCTTTCCGACAAGCTCGGCGGCGGCGGCGGCGGTGCCGCCGGTGGCGAGCAGATCGTCCACAAGCAAAACGCGGCTTCCAGGCTTGAGCGCATCAACGTGGATCGCAACCGTGGCCGAGCCATACTCGAGCGCGTAGTCCTGTTCGTGTGTTTTGTAAGGCAGCTTGCCCTTCTTGCGCACCGGGATGAACCCGGCTTGAAGCTTCACGGCGGCGGCGGCGGCAAAAATAAACCCGCGCGCATCAATGCCCACCACGGCATCCACGCTGCCGGGCTTGAATTTCTGAGTGAGCAGATCAATCGCACCCGAGAACAGCCGGGCGTCGGCGAGCACGGGCGTGATGTCCTTGAACTGGATGCCGGGCTTTGGAAAATCCGGGATGTTGCGGATGGCGCGTTCGATTTCGCCGATGGTAGGTGGCGTCTGACTCATGGGATTGTCGGGAAGATGAACTCAGGTGCGGGTTGCTTCGAGTTTTTCAATCATCTTGCGCATCTTGCGCAAGGCGATGTTTTGAATCTGGCGGACACGTTCGCGGGTGACGTTGAATTTCTCACCGACCTCTTCGAGCGTGCGCTCCGGGCCACCATCCAGTCCGAAGCGATATCGCAGAATGGTTGCCTCGCGTTCATCGAGTTTCTTGACCATCTCCTCCAACATGCCGGTGACGGTCTTGTCCTCGAGCATTTCGTAAGGCGACTCGGCGTTCTCGTCCTGGACGATCTCCGAAAAATTGTTCGAGTCATCGTCGCCAATCGGCGCATCAAGCGACGCAGGCCGGATGGATGCCTGCCGCATCTGGGCCACGCGCGACGCGGTGGTGCCGAGTTCTCCGGCCAGTTCCTCGTCCGTGGGTTCACGCCCAAGTTCCTCCTGCAACTGCATCGCCACACGGCGCATCTTGGAGATTTTGTCCACCAGATGCACGGGCAGCCGGATGGTTTTGGACTGATTGGCGAGGGCGCGCTTGATGGACTGTTTGATCCACCACGAACCATATGTGGAAAGCTTGCCGCCCTTCTTCGGATCAAATCGTTCCACCGCTTTCATCAAACCGATGTTCCCCTCGCTGATCAGATCGAGCAACGGCAGGCCGATGCCCTCGTAATCGCGCGCAATTTTCACCACAAGACGCAGGTTTGCCTTGATCATGTGCTCGCGCGCCTTCTTGTCGCCCTTCTTGATCCTGGCCGCGAGTTCGATCTCCTCGTCGGGCGTCAGCAACTTCACCTGCCCGATTTCCCGGAGGTAAAGTTTGAATGCGGTGTCACCGTCGTAACTGCCGCGATCGCGGCTGAACATCGCGGTGTCGCCCGTTTTGGCAGGAGGCGGATTCTCCGTCTTTGCCGGAGCGGAACCGTCCTTCTTTTCAGCGGCCTTGCGGGCGGCAGCCATTCGCATCGCGGACATGCCCCGGGCAAAAAACAGGTTCTTGCCTGATTTCGCGCCCGACTCAACTTGCTTCTTCTTTGTTTTTGACGCCATGAACCTGCAAATCGTTGCGGAGTGAGATTGCTGCCGCAAGAAAATTACTGTGATTTTTCCAACTAGTTGCAACCGGCGCAGGCGTTCAGGACTTGCGGGTCACCGGCGCAAGAAAGCTTTTCTTGCAATCCGGGCAGACGCCGTGCGTGAGGTGGGCGCTTGAGTGCGTGGTGATGTAATGATCAATCTGTTCCCAATAACCGCTGTCGTTGCGGACCTTTTTGCACCACGCGCAAAGCGGCAACAGCCCCGAGAGCGTTTCAACCTGCGAAGTCAACTGGCTGGTCTTGCGCAAAGTGGCCAGTGCATCCGCGGTCTCTCCCAGCAACAACGACAACAGGCTCAATGCCACGTCCTGTGCCGCCGACAATTCCTTTTCGAGCACGCCGCAGAACATCCCGACGGACTGCGACGAAAGCGTCATCGCGTGCAACAGACCGCGCTGTTTTGCCCCGGCCATCTCCACTTCAAAAAGCGCGGGCGCATTCCGGCGCAAAGCCTGCGCAAACGAACCCGTCTTGATCTGGGTGTTGACCATCTCCTGCAACAACGACGCCTTCCCCTCCGGCGCGGCGAGCGTGAGAACAAAATCCATGTCCTGCGGATTCACGAGCCAGAAGCCGAGTGACTGAAACAGGTTCAAACCGCCGACGTAACGATGCGTCACGGAGAGGATGCCCGGCCCGCTGTTCTGCTGATGCAGGTCGCGGCGGAAATGCTCCAAGGCCGTGAACAATGAAACCAGTTCGCGCCGCGAGTCCAGTTCTCCCAACCTGCCCAGACCTGTGCGCAGGAAATCCGGATAAACGGAATCAAACACCTCGGTCGTCTGTTGGGCCATGCCATTCATGCGTTCAGGAACATTTCCTCCGCCGCCTCGATCTGGGAATCAATCCCGTTCATCACCACTTCGATGGCGGAAGTTTTCAATCCAAGCAGTTTCCACGCTTCCGTGTTCAGCGGCGGCACAAAATGCTCGCCTGAACTGCCCACTTGCATCGCGTTCACGATGTGATCGGACACGTGAACCACTGCCGCCTCCATCCGCGCCACGGGCGACGCGAGCGGCTGGTGATGATAACCGACCGCCTGAACCAATGCCGGGGGATATTTCCAACTGCGCAACAAGGCTTCCGCGACAGCCTGATGGTCGTAACCCAGCACCTTCAATTCCGCCTCGCGCAACACCAACCTCTCCTTTCGATAAAGATCAAAAACAGCCTGCGCTTGTTTCGGCGCTTGCAAAAGCAAAACCAGCCGCCCGATGTCGTGCAGCAGGCCCG
>CAZFNB010000490.1:0-2871 GCA_964520235.1 uncultured Bifidobacterium sp.
GGTGGAGAAATGACATGCAAAGCTCCCAGTCCTGCTCAAACTTTTTCTTTTGTTGCTCGTTAAGGAGCGCGTCAATGATTGCCGTCAAATCCTCCTCGGAGAGCATGTCGCCATCGGCCAGGATGATTTCGCCGTTGACGCGATACGCAGGAGGCACGCCGACGACAAGGTGCAGATCGGACGCCTCGTATTCCGAAGCGTGGCGAAGAAGCGGATCAAGCAGGCTGGTGTTCATGAATTGAAAAGCTGCCGCCACACGCCGCGAAGGCGCGACCAGAAACCGGTGGCGGCCACGCGCGTCAATGCGAGCCGCGCTTCCGAGCAATCCGGATTCAACTGCCGGGCCTCGGTGAACGACCGCTCCGCCGGGCCGGTCATGCCAAGGGCAAGCTGGCAATTGCCAAGTTCGAGCCAGAGCAGAAAATGCGTGGCGTTACGTTCGAGCGCGAGCTGTAGCAATTTCATCGCGGCTGCAATCTGCTTGTAGTAATGGCGGACACGTGCCGCGAGCCACAGCGTCACCCAATCTCCGGGTGATAGCGCGAGAGCCTTGTCAAAGCAGTAATCAGCGCGGGTCTCCTTGCGGGCAAGCAACACATCCGCACGCGCAAGCCAGATGTAAGGCGTATCGCCGCGTTCTTCGATGGAAGCATCCGAAAGTGCGATGGCTTCTTCAAGATTCCCGGTGCGGCCCTGGGCGACTGCCTTTGCGGCGAGCAGTTCGGGTTCGCGAGGGAATCGTTCGATGGCCTTGTCCGCCCAGAGCGCGGCTTCGCGGAATTCACCAAGCTCGATGAGAGCGCGGATTTGTCCCGCCCACGCGCCGACGTTCTGTGGATTGAATTCAAGCACCTTGGCAAACCAGCGGAGTGCCTTCTCAAATTCGGCGGACTCGAATGCCTTTCGCGCCCCGGAAAGAAAATGCGATTCGTCGCGGGCCAAAACGCCTTCGCGTGATTCGCCTTCCAGTTCGCCGTCGAATTCCAGATTTCCGAACCGGCTCATGTTCTGGTTGTATCGGTGCTTTCCGTCAGTATGCAAAGAGTCGTCGCCAAACCAACCTCTTTCCATTCAGCTTAACACAACGCTGGCATTTCGTGCGCGGCCATCGGCCCAGCCGCGCAGGCGGTTGATCTGCTCATCCATCGTTTTTGAGAGCGGCACAGTCTGGCGAAGCGCCTCCAGCACGTGGGCGGTTTCAAGCTCCTGCTGGACGGAAAACGCATCGTAGAGTCCGCTGATGATGGATTGCTCGATTTCCGCGCCGCTGAAATCTTTGCTGTGTTCAACCAGTGCTGCGATGTCGAACTTCTCCGGCGGGCGACCGCGCCTTGCGAGATGAATACGGAAAATTTCCGCGCGCTCCGCGCCGGCCGGAAGGTCCACAAAGAAAATTTCATCGAGCCGGCCTTTGCGGAGAAGTTCCGGCGGCAATTGGGAGATGTCATTCGCGGTGGCGACAACGAACACAGGCGCGGATTTTTCCGACAGCCAGGTCAGAAAAGTTCCAAACACGCGTGACGTGGTGCCGCCATCCGTGATGCCGGAACCTTGCGTGCCCGCGAGCGCCTTGTCTATTTCATCCACCCACAAAATCGCGGGGGCGACAGATTCGGCGACGGAGATAGCCTTACGGACGTTTTCCTCCGACGAACCGACGAGGCTGCCGAACATGCGGCCCATGTCGAAGCGCAACAACGGCAACTGCCACAAGCTCGCCACCGCCTTGGCGCACAGGCTTTTTCCGCAGCCTTGAACACCGAGGAGCAAAATTCCCTTGGGCGCCGGCAGGCCGAACGCACGCGCCTGATCGGTCAGCGCGAGCGAGCGCTTTTGCAGCCACTCTTTCAATACCGCGAGCCCGCCAACGCGCGCGAACGTCTCGTCCGTGGCGTAATACTCCAGAAGGCCGCTCTTGCGGATGATCTGTTGTTTCTCCGCGAAAACCTCGTTCACATCATCCGCGACGAGCCGCTCGCTCTGGACGATGATTCTGGCAAAAACATTTTCGGCCTCGGCGAGCGTAAGCCCGAGCGCAGCCTGCAACAGACGTTCGCGACCCGCTTCATCCAGTTCGATTTTCACCTGCGGGAATTTCTTAACGTCCTCGATGATCTTGTCGAGCAACACCGAAAGTTCGTCGCGCGTGGGCAGCGGATGGCTCAGGACGGTGACCTCCTTTTCCAGTTCGGTCGGAATTTCAAGCGTGGGCGCGATGAGAATGATGGTCTTGTAACTGTTTTTGAGATGCAGCGCGATTTCCTTGAGCTTGCGGACGACAGCGAAGTTGTTTCGCGTCAGAAACGGGTGAAAATCCTTGAAGATGAAGATCGCCGGCTCGACCTGGTCAATCACCTGGTCCAGTGCCACGAGCGGATCCTTGCTCGGTGCGGTGCGGTGCTTTTGTGACTGGATCGAAGTTCCGGCGGGAACGATGCCGGTGGTGACACTCCACTCGAAGACCTTCTTCTGCCGCTTTTGAGCGATGCCCAGCACGAGACTTTGCACGCGAGCCTCCTCGCTCGACAGGATGTAAAGGATCGGATAACGGGCGCGGATGAGCGTTTCGATTTCGAGCGCAAAGTTCATTGTTGTCACGTTTGCCGGGTCAATTCCCGAACAATCGCTGCCACCATGGCCGTTGCGATTTGGCGTGCGGCTCCTTGGCAACGGAATCTGCAAGGCGCAGCTTCACGGATTCGGGCACGAGCGTCTGGGCGGCATCAAACCGCAGCATCTCTTCGGAAGTCTGAAACGCACGCGCCTCCTGTGCTCCCGTTTTGAGGGATGCCTCCTGCGCGGCGGTTTGTTCCTGTTGCTTGTGTTGGAGCTTGGACGAATTCTGTTTCATGTTGCGACTCCTGCGTCACG
>CAZFNB010000491.1:0-2856 GCA_964520235.1 uncultured Bifidobacterium sp.
CAAAGACGTCACGCCGCCCGCAGGCGGAAAAATCTCGATCAAAGCCGGCAAGCTCACTGTGCCGGAGAATCCCATCATCCCGTTCATCCGCGGCGACGGCACAGGGCCGGACATCTGGGCTGCGAGCGAGCGCGTGTTCGACGCGGCAGTGAAGAAAGCCTACAGCGGCAAGCGGAAGATCTCGTGGTTCGAGGTGTTCGCCGGTGAAGCGTCGAAGAACAAATTCGACAACTGGCTGCCGGATGACACTGTTGATGCGTTCAAGGAATTTCTCGTCGGCATCAAAGGCCCGCTCACCACGCCCGTCGGCGGCGGCATCCGCTCGTTGAACGTTGCGCTCCGCCAGATGCTCGACCTCTACGTCTGCCTGCGTCCGGTGCAATGGTTTCAGGGCGTGCCATCGCCCGTGAAGCATCCCGAGAAGGTGGACATGATCATTTTCCGCGAGAACACCGAGGACATCTACGCGGGCATTGATTATCAGGCTGGCTCGGTCGAGGCGACGAAGATCATGGATTTCATCCAGAAGGAACTGCCTGCCGCGTTCAAGAAAATCCGTTTCAACACGAAGGAGAAGGCGCAGGAATTTTGGGACGCGGTCGGCGCAAAGGATTTTCCGACGGACGTGCAGGTCGGCATCGGCATCAAGCCGGTAAGTTACAGCGGCAGCGTGCGCCTGATCCATAGCGCCATCGGTTACGCGATCAAGAACAACCGCAAGAGCGTCACGCTCGTCCACAAGGGGAACATCATGAAGTTCACCGAGGGCGCGTTCCGCGACTGGGGCTACGAGACCGCCAAGAAATATTTCGGCGCGGTGGAGATTGATGGCGGCCCGTGGTGCAAGATTCCCGAGGGCAAACCCGGCGCGGGCATCGTCATCAAGGACGCCATCGCGGACATCACCTTGCAGCAGGTGCTCACACGCCCGACGGATTTCGATGTCATCGCGACGTTGAATCTGAACGGCGACTATTTGAGCGACGCGCTCGCGGCGCAGGTCGGCGGCATCGGTATCGCGCCCGGCGGCAACATCAATTACATCAGCGGCCACGCCATCTTCGAGGCCACACACGGCACGGCGCCGAAGTACGCGGGCAAAGACATGGTGAACCCCGGCTCAGTCGTGTTGTCCGGCGAAATGATGCTGCGTTACATGGGTTGGACCGAGGCGGCGGATTTGATCCTCAAAGGATTGAACGGCGCGATCGGCTCGAAGAAAGTCACGTATGACTTCGCGCGTTTGATGGATGGTGCGACGGAGATCAAATGTTCTGCGTTCGGAGACAACATCATCGCCCACATGTAAGACCGTAAATTTCCAACAAACGCCGGCGTCAATGCCGGCGTTTTTTTGGCTACAGATATTTCGCTAAAAGCGGCTTCAATTCCGCGATGGTTTTCTTCGGCCAGACTTTTCGATCGGTCATGATGGCGTTCTTGAGCGCGGAATGGCACGGCCAGTCCGGTTCAGCGGGAATCTGGGCGATGGTCCGGGCGACGACAGCCTTGGCAGTGGCGGCGTTGCGCATCAGATTGGCTATGACCATTTCCACGGTCACGTGCGCCTCGTCCACCTTCCAGCAATCATAGTCGGTGATCATCGCCATCGTGGCGTAGGCGATCTCGGCTTCACGGGCGCATTTCGCCTCACCAAGATTCGTCATGCCGATGACATCGTAACCGAGCTTGTGGTTGGTGAGCGATTCAGCGCGGGTGCTGAAGGCCGGGCCTTCCATGTTCACATACGTGCCGCCATCGTGAACGCGGGCTTTTTGAGCGCGCGCGGATTTTAGCAGCAACCGGCGCAACTCCTCACAGATCGGATCGGCAAAAGCGATGTGCCCGACGATGCCGCGCCCGAAGAATGTGTGTTCAAAGTCACGTTTGGTGCGGTCAAGGAACTGGTCAATCAACACGATGTCGCACGGCTTGTACTTTTTCTGAAGCGAACCGACTGCGCTAACGCTGATGATCCACGCGACGCCGAGCGATTTCATGGCCCAGATGTTGGCGCGATGATTCAACTCGCCCGGGAGAATGCGATGCCCGCGGGCGTGGCGCGGGAGAAAAACCACTTCGCGTCCGGCCAGCCTGCCGGTGAGCAAATCATCCGAGGGCGGACCGAACGGGGTTTTGATCTTCACCCATCTCTGATTGGTAAAACCCTCGATGTTGTAAAGCCCGCTGCCACCGATGATGCCGATGCGATGTTTTGACATGCGGAGTTTTTAACCGTGCCGCTCGTGAAACACACGAAAAAACATCCAACCACCAAGCTCCAACACCCAGAGAAGCTCCAGTGTTTAATTACCAAGACCGGCGCGCATCACGCCTTGAAGTTTGGCGCTTGGAATGTCTCTGAGCTTGGAGGTTGATGCCTGGAGCTGCTCTCAATTTGCTTTCACAAACACCGCGCAAACGGGCGAGCCAACGGTGAGCGTCTGGCCCGTGGCTTTCAATCTGCCGGTCGCAGCGTCAATTGAGAACAGGACCACGGAATCGGAGTTCTGATTTTCGGCGAACAACCATTTGCCACCTGGATCAATCGCAAAGTGACGCGGTGTTTTGCCCTGAGTAGATTCATGCTGCACGAGCGTCAGCTTGCCAGTCTTCGTGTCCACGGAGAATACTGCGATGCTGTCATGGCCGCGATTCGATCCATAAACAAACCGGCCGCCGGGATGAACGAAGATTTCGGCGCAGGAATCCTTTTCCGTCGTCGAATACCCTGTCGGAAGCGTGGAGATGTTTTGTTCCTCGAACAGGGCCGCGCGCGCCGCGTCGTAACCGAGCACGGTGATCGTCAGGTTCATCTCGTTGATGACGTAAACAATCCTGCCGTTCGGATGAAAC
>CAZFNB010000492.1:0-2844 GCA_964520235.1 uncultured Bifidobacterium sp.
GTGCGCGCGCCGCCGATGTGCAGGTAACCGGTGGGCGAAGGAGCAAAACGAACGCGTGGTTTCATATCCATTAAATCCCCCACAGATGACCACAGAATCACCCGGATGAAAAATAAAAACGGGTTGCTTCGGAATGTGCATGGAAACGCACAGTTGTCAGAATCGAAGTGGTCTGTTAGAACCGTGTTGTCACACCAAACGGCAACAGCGCATGAATCCCCCGATGCCGACTGTTATCAGCGCTGTACGCGTTGCGGGAGGGAAACGCGCATTCACGCTGGTCGAGTTGCTGGTGGTGATCGCCTCATCGTCATTCTCGTGTCTTTGCTGTTGCCGGCGGTGGCGCGGGCCAAGGCGCACGGCAAACGGGTCAAGTGCATCAACAACCAGAAGCAACTGGCAATGACCTGGCTGTTGTATGCATCTGACAATGCGGATTCCCTCCCTTCCAACGGATTGAACGATCCGCCGAATCCGAACCGCAAACTTTGGGTGCAGGGAAATTTTTTCGATCCGAACGCGAACCGGACGAATCTCTACGTGTTGAACCCGGCCTACGCGCTATTTGCGAATTACATCAAGTCGCCAGAGATTTACGTCTGTGCCACGGACCGGCAGGTGGTGAAGATTGGCGGCGTGGAATATCCCAAAGTGAGGAGTTACTCGATGAATGTCTATCTGGGCTGGCTCGGGCCGTGGGATTGGCGGTTGCCGACGGGTTACCGGGTTTTCCTGAAACAATCACAAATTGTCAGGCCTCCGCCGACGGACGTTTTCCTGTTCATGGACGTGAACCCGGACAGCATCTGCTGGCCGTACTTTGGCGTGTACATGAACAGCGATCAGTTCTTCAATTTTCCCGGCAGCCCGCATCGTGCGCGAGGTGTCATTTCGTTTGCGGACGGGCATGTCGAGACGCATCGCTGGACGGATCAACGGACGATCACGGCCTATTCATCTGATTATCACGGGCACAGGGAAAGTTCGCCCAGCAACAAGGACATTGCATGGCTGCGAGAGCACACGACCGTGAAACAATGATCGTTCTCGTGACGCTTGAGGTTCAAAGCCCGGAGGGAATACCAGCCAATAGAATTGACAACGTGGCGCGTAATCTCTAAACACCCGCGCCGTAAAGCAAACACCAACCACGATTACGCGAGAATGAAAAACATCAGCAAAGTCCTTGTCGCCCTCACCCTGTCCATGACGCTTTCCGCCGCCATTGCGGATGACGCCGAACCTGTCCGCGCCGGACGCTGGGAGTTCTCCGCGATGGGCCAGTATTCCAGCGGCGATCAGGTGGAACATTCCTACAGCCCGGGATTCATTCTCGGTTACAATTTCAACGACCACTGGAATCTCAACCTCAACGGATCCGTCGGTCTCGTGGACGCGAAGGTTGACGGTGTGAAAGGCGAGGGGAGCATCTACACGGCGGCGTTGAACGTGGACTACCATTTTCTGACCGGCAAGGTGACGCCGTTCGTGAGCGCAGGCGTCGGCATCTTCAACTGGGACGCGAAGGAGAACTTTTCCGGCCCGTCGGCGTTCAGCGTGGTGGGCACGGGCGTGAGCTACAGCGGCGCGGTGGGTGTGCGTTGGGAAATGTGCCCTCGTACATTTTTGCGCGCGGCGTATCGCGGCACGGGCACGAGTCTCAGCGGCGTCTCGTTCATGAACGGCGCGGAGATCAGTCTCGGCTGGAAATTCTGATGTGCGCGGTTTTCCGGGCTTGCGTTGGCAGGCGCGGTTGCCGAAGCTTTCGCCTGATTTATGGCGAAGAAAGCACTGATCACCGGTATCACGGGGCAGGACGGTTCGTACCTTGCGGAGTTGTTGCTGTCCAAGGGTTACGAGGTTCACGGAATCATCCGCAGGGCGAGCACGTTCAACACCGGGCGGCTGGATCCGATTTACGAAGACCCGCACTCGGGCCGCAACCGGCTCTTTCTCCACTACGGCGACCTCAGCGATGCGAGCGCGTTATCACGGCTCGTGGCAAAAATCCAGCCGGACGAAGTCTATAATCTCGCCGCGCAAAGCCACGTGCGCGTGAGTTTCGACAGCCCCGAATACACCACGGACATCACGGCCACCGGCGCGATCCGGTTGCTGGAAGCCATCCGGGAGACGGGCATCAAACCTCGTTACTATCAGGCGTCGTCGTCCGAGATGTACGGCAAGGTTGTGGAGATTCCGCAGAAGGAAACCACGCCGTTCTATCCACGCAGCCCGTATGGTTGCTCCAAGGTTTATGCGTATTGGATCACGGTGAACTACCGCGAGTCCTACGGCATGCACGCCAGCAACGGCATCCTGTTCAACCACGAATCCCCGCGCCGCGGCGAGACCTTCGTCACGCGCAAGATCACCCGCGCCGTCGCGCACATCAAAGCCGGCCTGCAGAACAAACTTTATCTCGGCAACCTCGACGCCAAGCGCGACTGGGGCTACGCCAAGGAATACGTCGAGGCGATGTGGCTCATGTTGCAACAGGACACGCCGGACGATTACGTCATCGCAACCAACGAGACCCACTCGGTGCGCGAGTTCCTCGAAGTTGCCTTCGGCCACGTGGGCCTCGACTACAAAAAGCACGTCGAGATTGACCCACGCTACTATCGCCCGGCGGAAGTGGACCTGCTCATCGGCGATTACAGCAAGGCCAAAAAGAAGCTTGGCTGGGAGCCGAAAACAAAGTTTGAAGACCTCACCAAGCTGATGGTGGACGCGGACATCGAATTACTCCGTAAACATCAGCAGGGCGAAATCCGCGTAACCGGCTAAAGCGGTTGCCCCACTTTCTAAGCGCGACAGCTCCGGCTGCCGCGCTTTTTTCTT
>CAZFNB010000493.1:0-2830 GCA_964520235.1 uncultured Bifidobacterium sp.
GCCTGGCCGCAGCCATGGGCATCGAGATGCTGACCGAGGGGGAATATCTCTCGCTCCAGAAGCTGGGCGAGTTCGATGCCAAGCGTTCGAGTTGGCTGAAGACGCCGGCGGACTTTCGCAAAAAGGGTGGCGCGCTCTGGGGTGGCCGCAGTTACGGCCGCGTCTTCATCGGGTGCAACGGCGCGGAGTCTTACTACGCCGCCAGAGGCTTTCGTGGCTCGCTCAGGGTCTAAACCTGTGTTCGCCTTGATCCTCCTGTATGGCCGACATCACGGCTGATCGGGAATCTCCGGCTCGACCAGTTGGTTCAGGAGCGTCAATGATTCCTGCCAGCCCATGTAGCAGAACTCGACGGGAATCATCGCAGGAATGCCTTCCTGCGTGATGTTCACTTCCGTTCCACAAACAACCTGCTTGAGCATGACCGTGGTGATCATTTCACCGGGCAGATTGGGATCATCGAATTTGTCGGTGTAACGCAGGAGTTCGTTGGGCTTGAGTTCGAGATATTTCCCGCCAAAGGAATGGCTCTTCATCGTGTTGAAGTTGGTGAAGGACATCTTGAACGTGCCGCCGACTTTCGCGTCCAGATGATGCACCTTGCCGGTGAAACCATGTGGCGGCAGCCATTTGGCCATGGCATCGGCATCGAGAAATGCGCGGTAAATGCGTTCTGGCTTGGCGCGAAGCACGCGGTGGAGGCGGACGATGCCGGTCTTATTGTCGCTCATAATCGTTGTGTGTTGTTGTTCATTGATATGACGAATGGCAGCAGCCCGTCAGGACAATTTAAAGAATTTTTTTTGCGCACCTCGGCCATCCTTGCGAAGACCTGTTCCTCGTGCTCTACTGCGCGCATGGCACAACCATATCCGACCCTCATTCCCGGCCTGCGCAGCCCGTTCGATCAAGTCCAAGGCATCGTTTATTTCGGTCGGATGCTGGACAAGATGCGGCTGGCGGCGGCGGGCAAATTGCCCGAGGGCTGGCAGGCGGCTCGCGGCACGACGATGAAAGGCAGCTTTGACTGGCGCTGCTGTTTGTTCCTGAAGATTGATTACGCGTCGCTCGAGGTCGAGACGCTCAAAGGTGACAAGACGGACGCGGAGTTGCTGGAATGGGCTTTCCAACATGGTCGTCGCCCGGACGAGCAGGAGATCGAAGTGTGGAACGCGTTCATGACCAAGCGCGGCTGGCGCGATGCCGGCACGCAGCGTTTGAACGAGCGCCTCGCGGAGATCGGTCTGCCGCCCGGCACGGTGCCGACGATGTTCGAGTTCATTGACCTGGATGAGGGACGGTTGAAACTCAACAAATAGTGACAACCAGCAGAGCATGAATTCCGCCTCCAAAGATTTTCCGCGTCACCTGGGCGTATTGTGCGAGCGGATGCTGCACCCGACTGATTACGAATCGGCGGTGAGCTATTTTCTGCAAGAGTTTGCGGGTGATGGTGATTTTATTCGCGCTTCCGACCCGGAAAAAATGCCGCACCTGGTAGCGGTCATGAGTCATGTTGTGGCGAAGGCGGTCGGACGCCCGGTGGCGCTTGAGAATCCGCTGGTTTCGTATCTGCGGGCGCACCGGTTTGTCCACGGGAACGCCCAGGCCGATGGGCGCGTCGTCCTGTTCTTCTATTTTGAGGAGGCTGACACCGGCATGGTCATGCTGATTCCCGGTGTGCATGGGGAAGGCGATGTGATGCGTTTTCGCACCAGTGGTTTGACCGATCCGCAACGGAACTGAACTCTGGTTCGACTGCGGTTCGCGTCAGGCCTTCTTCACAAAGCAGGCTTTCAAGCCGACGGCGATGTTATCCACCTTGCAGGAGATTTCATGATCACCGTCCACGAGGCGGATGGGTTTGGATTTCGAGCCACCTTTGAGCACGGACGAGCCGCCGAGTTTCAGATCTTTGATGAGGATGACGCAATCACCGTCCGCGAGCACATTGCCGTGTGCATCTTTAACCACGCGTGGCCCTGCGGCGGCTTCCGGTTCGGGCAGGCGTTCCCATTCGTGACCGCAGGTGACGCATTCCCATTTTTCGGCATGGGCCAGCACTTCGGTCATTTCACACATCGGGCAGGAAGGTTTGCTCATGGCATCCCAGCTTAACTTGTCGCGGTCATTCAAATCAACCCAACGTTGGAGATCTGCTCGCTACAGCCCGAAATAAACTTCAGCAATTGACTGCGTTCGCCACAGCCCGTTGCCGGCGACATCCGTCTTCCGCCACCTGTCACTCGTCACAAAAGAGCAGGCCATTGGGCAAAAGACGGTGAGCACCCCCGGGGGACATCGAATACGTTTGAGCCATGAACACACACGTGGTGCTTGAATTGTTCGGGTACGTTGCGTCGGCGCTCATCGTGCTTTCAGTGATGATGAGTTCAATCCTCCGGCTGCGACTGATCAATCTGATAGGAGCGGCGATGTTTGCAGCCTACGGATTCATGATCGGCGCGTATCCCGTGGCCGCGTTGAACGGTTTCATCGTGATGGTGAACGGCTATTATCTGCTGCGGATGGTTCGCGCCAGGGAATATTTCAGACTGCTCAAGCTCAAGCCGGAATCGGATTATCTCAGGTATTTTCTGGAGTTCTATCGCAAGGACATCAAACGCATCCTGCCCGACTTTGAATACTGCCCCGTGGAGAACCAGGTGGCGCTGTTCGTCCTGCGGGATTGTTCGCCAGTGGGCGTGTTCATCGCAGAACAAAAACCGGACGGCGTGTTGCGTGTGGCGCTGGATTTCGTCATCCCGAATTATCGCGACCTGAAAATCGGCAGATTCCTCTTCGTGGAGCAGGCGGGTTTCTTTCGTGA
>CAZFNB010000494.1:0-2818 GCA_964520235.1 uncultured Bifidobacterium sp.
GTTCTTCGAGTGGGAAGTCACCTCCGCAGGCGTGGCGGACAGTTGGAGGCACGCATCGGCACGGTCGCGGCGCGACTTGGCCTCCTGCGCAGTCAGCGGTTGATCCTGCTGATCGTGGGCGAGATCGCGAGTGATGAAATCGTCCCACGGGAATGGCAACAGGCATTTCCACTGAAGCAGATATCCGCACCCGGTCGGTTGACTTGCGGCTTCGGCAAACAAAACGTCGCCGCCGCGCGCAAGTGATGAGATTGCGGTAAGCCGCGAATCTTGCTTCCTCGCCTCCGCACAAAGGAACTCGATGGCTTTTTTGAGGGCAGGCCGGACTGCGGCCTCCTCGCTGTCTGTCAGGAAACGTTTTCCGCTGAATCCAATCGTCCAGAGCAGCGAGAACCCGGGTCCGCCCTCTGCGCATGGGCTGGGGGAATTTTCAGCGGGGGCGATGGGATTTGAAGATGCGGATGACATGACCGGGGATTGGAGGAATGTTCAGCCGGGTTTGTTCCGTTCAATCTTGTAACCCAGCGCGATGATTGCCTTCAACGTTCCGAGCGCTGTCTCGCGGTCATAAATCTTTTCGCTCTCGGGCAACTCTTCATACGGGACAAGACACGGATGTCGCTTCTTCGAATCATCGCGTTGCGCGCCCCACACCCAGCCGTCCTTGAATCGCTGCCGCGCCCAGAGGTCATGCGTGTTTTTTGCCAGCCGCTCCGTGAGCAGGTCCAGTTCAGCCGGCAATGCAACGCGAGACGTGTCAATTGGAGCGGGTGTGTAGTTCATGAACCTGTCGTCAGCATGGCAGGAAACCATGATGACGGCAAGGTCGTGGCGGCACATCATTCCGGGGCAGGCACGGCATGATTTCATCATCCCGAGCGAAAGATTTTGTCAACCGGCGCTTCACCGGGTACATCATCAGTGTGCGAAGACTTTCACATGTGGATGCGCGCGGCGAGGCTGCGATGGTGGACGTGTCGGCAAAGCCGGTTCAACTCCGTCATGCAGTTGCACGTGGTGAAATCCGCATGAGCCGTGCGACGTTGAAACTCGTCCGCTCAAACCGCGTTGCCAAAGGCAATGTGCTGGCGACTGCGCGTGTGGCGGGAATTCTCGCGGCTAAAAAGACCGGTGAACTGATTCCACTCTGCCATCCGTTGCCCATCACGCATTGTGAAGTGGATTTTTCATTTCCAAAATCAGGTGATCGGATCGTGATCACTGCTGCTGCAAAAATTGCGGCGCAGACAGGCGTGGAAATGGAGGCGTTGACGGCGGTCAGCGTGGCAGCGTTGACCATCTACGATATGTGCAAGGCGGCGGACAAGGGGATGAGGATACAAGGCGTGTATCTGGTTTCAAAAACAAAGAGGCCTGTGTTTTGAAAAATGCCGCCTGTGCTTCTGGATCAGTTCGCAGATTTACTTCTTTTCGGCTGCCGGTTCTTCGTCAGATGATGGTTCGCGCGGTTTGACGTCGCGATCAAGATTCGGCGGGCGAGCCGGTATTTTGAGCGTGAACGTTGAGCCAAGACCCACACCGCCGCTTTCAACACTCAAAGAACCACCCATTTCTTTCGCTGCCAGCGCTCCACTGTGCAATCCAAAACCGTGACCGTCTTTGCGCGTGGTGAAGCCATGATTGAAAATCCGGTTCAAGTTTTCAGGCGGGATGCCAATGCCATTGTCGCCGACGGAGATCGAAACCTGCTCCTTGTCCCGTACGATGCGCAAGGTCAGCTGGCCGTCGTTGCGTCCTGAATCCTCGCAGGCGTGCTTGGCGTTACGGATGAGATTGACGAGAATCTGAAGGATTTTGTGTTTGTCCGCCGAGATCTTATCCGCAGAAGCGGGGTAATCGCGCACCAGTTTGACCTTTGCCTTGTTGATCCCGTCAATGGTGATGCGCACCGCGTCCTCGACAAGATCGGCGATGTTGATCGTTTCCGTCACGCCCGAAACCCTGGCGTAGCTTTGTTGCATGACCACGATTTCCTTGATGTGGTCTATGTTTTTGGTGAGATGCTGGAGTTCCTCGAGAACGTGCTCCTGCCGGGTTGATAGATGTTGTGCAAGCGTTTTGAGATAGTGGATGACCTGATCTGCGCGTCCACTCGAGCTGAGGAATTCAGTGAGGTTGCCACGGTTGGTTTCAAACATCACAGCCAGGCGCGAGATGCCCTCTGTGCCCGAATCCTTGAGCCGGCTGGCGACGATGCTCGCCGACGTGTTGACGCTGTTGAGGACGTTGCCGACGTTGTGCAGAACGTTCGTCGCCACTTCGGCCATGCCGGCGAAACGGGAACTCTGGATAAGCTCGGCCTGCACCCGTTTCAATTCCTGCTCGGTGCGCTTGCGTTCCGTGACATCGCGGAAAATGCTCAACATCATCCTGCCCTGGTTGCCGGATTCGATGAGCGAGCTTGAAATTTCCAGTTCCAGTTCCTCGGAGTTCCATAACGTCACCTTGGTTTCGATTCGCGGACTGATGTTCCCGGTTTGGAAACGCTCGCGATACACCTCGATCCCATCGTTGGGGCTGTGGCCGAAATAAGTGACCGAGAAAGGCTGGCCGACGAGTTTTTCCCGCGGCAACCCGACGAGTTTGCAGAAAGCTTTGTTGACGTCAACAATCCGGCCCTGTGAATCCGTCAACCGCATCCCTTCGATGGAATGTTCCCACACGGAGCGGAAGCGCTCCTCGGAGGAGACCACGGCCATCTCGACGCGACGACGCTCCGAGATGTCGCGGAACGACCATACGTGGCCCACACACCGGCCATCGAGAAGCTGGGGTTTCGAACTGCGCTCGAATACAC
>CAZFNB010000495.1:0-2794 GCA_964520235.1 uncultured Bifidobacterium sp.
CCTGTGCTCGCACCGCTGCTTGTCGGACTGGGGGTGGATGAACTCAGTGCCGCGCCGCCGGTGCTCACACAGATCAAGTTCCTGATCCGCCGGTTGAAGATCGCCGAGGCCCGGGAGCTGGCGGAGTTCGCGCTGAGTTGCGAATCACCGTCGGAAATCCTTTCACGCTGCCAGACACTTGCGCAAAACACCGCGCCAAGTTTATTCGATACCAAAAAATGAAAGTCATCATCCTTGCCGCCGGTTATGCCACGCGGCTTTATCCGCTCACGTTGAATCAACCCAAGCCGCTCCTGCCCGTCGCGGGCAAGCCGATGGTCGAGCACGTTCTCGACAACCTCGCGCCCATGGGTGGCATTGACCGTATTTACGTGGTCACGAATGCGAAGTTTGCCGGGCACTTCGAGCAATGGTCCAAAGGCTATTCTGCCAGGGCGAAGTTGAACTTCACGACTGTCAACGACGGCTCCACCGACGACAACAACAAGCTTGGAGCCATCGGCGACATTCATTACGTCATCAAAACGCAGGATGTGGACGACGACCTCGTGGTGGTGGCGGGCGACAATCTGTTCGACACGCCGTTGACGGACTTTGGACGGTTTTGTCGTGAGAAGAACGCGCCTGCGCTGGCCGTGTATGACGTGGGGAATCTTGAAGAGATCAAGAAGTACAATTCCATCTCCGTGGATCCGGCGGGCAGGATCACCTTCTTCGAGGAGAAACCGAAAAATCCGACGAGCACGCTCACGGGCATCGCACTTTACTTTTATCCCAGGCACACCATCCCGCTCATCAAGCAATACATCACCGAGGGCAACAATCCCGATCAGCCAGGGCGTTTGATCCAGTGGCTTTATCCGCGTACGGCGGTCTATACGTGGCGGGTGCCCGGTCTGTGGTATGACATCGGGTCAAAGGAAACGCTCGAAGAAGCGAACAAAATTTTCGGGAAGAAGAAATAGCCTTCGGCATCTTCGCATCCATCGCGGGACGATCAACCGAGGAATCGCTGCCGTGCCAACGGGTGCAGCGTTTCCAGATCGAGCAGCGTCAGGAAATCAATCGTCTTGAAATGCCGGTCCAGCGCGGGCGGGCCGCAAATCTTCGCACCCAGCGTCATGTAAGCGCGGAGCAGTTTGGGAATCTCCACACGCTCGGCGGCCAGATGCGCGAGCGAGCACTCATACGCCGGCAGCGGCAGTGTGCGCCACTCCGTCGGCGCCAGGTGTTTGCGGCACAAATCTGCGTAGGCCGACGCTCCCACTGTCGGCTCCTGTGACGTGATGGAACTGCAACCCACCAAATACCGTCCGCCGCGCGCCTTCGCGTAATCCGCGATGCCTTTCCATAGCAGCCCAAGCACGACGAGATTCCGGTGCTGCCGATGCACGCAAGCGCGCCCAAGTTCGATGATTTCGCGTCGTGCTTTCTCGAAGACGGCGAATTCAAATTCCTGCGCGCAGTAATAGCCAAGTTTCGCCGCCGCGTTCAGGCCGGTTTGGAGGCGGTAGGTTCCCACGATTTCGCCCGTCTGCCGGTGTTCAACCAGCAGATGATCGCATGTTGCATCAAATGGATCCGCGTCCAGACCTGTTGCGTGGGATTCGGACAGACCCTCGTTCAGTTCCACGTTGAAAACCTGATAGCGCAACGCCTGCGCTGCGCGGACATCCTGCGGATTCTGCGCAAGCCGCGTCGTGTAGTGAGTCGGTGAACTCACCAGCAACCGGGCGGATTCGAGTGTCTTGCTCATGGCCTGTAATGTTTCGCTTTGGCGTGTCGCCACCGTGTCGGAATAGCGGCGGCTTTGTGACATTATCAGTCTGCTGGAAACCTCCATAAAACGCAATCCTGATGTTATGCCTGTTATTTGCAGGCCACGCCGCACAAAATGGTCGTTGCCAGCGAAAAAACCTTTCAAATGACTTGCCCCCGCGCGCTGACTTGCCCATTTTATTTTTGCTGGATGCCCGCGTGGCGGAATTGGCAGACGCGCTAGATTCAGGTTCTAGTGAGTAACATCGTACAGGTTCAAGTCCTGTCGCGGGCACCATCCAGAATCCGCTGCTTTTTCCATGAAGACCATTTCCGCTGTTACCGCTGCCCTGATCGCGTGCAGCGTGCTTGTTGATCGAACCAGCCTTTTCGCGCAGGACACTCAATCATCAATCTCCTCCGGGGTCGCTGCCAGCGCTTACGATGTCACTGGGACGAAAGAGTCCCCGCCCAATGCCGTAAACACCTCCCGCAACCCGCAGCCGTCTCATGATTGGGTTGACCGCGCATCGCTGGACTTGGACGTGAGTTATAGGCGTGCTTTTTGCGGTGACATCGAGTCGCAGAGTTTTGCCACGCTTTCGGCCCGCTGGTTTTGCAGCGAGTTCGCATCCGTCGGCCCTTACGTCAGCGGAGGGTTGGTGCATCCCAGGAATGGCAGCGAGGCGGATGACGTGGCACACACGCCGTTCTTCATGGAGTTCGGGATGGTGGGCCGCTACCAGTTCACCAAACAGCATGTCTTTCTTCAACCTTACGTCACCGCAAGCGCGGGTTACACCTGGATGATTTGGGATTACCGCGAGACCATGACTGCCAGCGATGGTGGCGACGTGAATACGGACACGCTGGACGGTTTCTCCGCTTACGCCGGTGTAGGGATCACTGTGCGGATGAGCAGACACCTCAGCCTGTTCGGTGAATTCGGAAGTGGCGGAGTGGCATTATCGAACACGACATGCAGCAAGGTGGACAACACCTTTTTCCAAAGTTTCGGCTACGTTGGGATCAAGGC
>CAZFNB010000496.1:0-2787 GCA_964520235.1 uncultured Bifidobacterium sp.
CTGGTGTTGAGCATGTCTTCGATTCCGAATACCACGTTGAGAGAATGGCTGATGGGAACGGTGCTGCTGCTGTACGCGGTTGTGAGTTTCCTGATCGCCCGGAAACTTTTCCTCACATCTCAGGATGTCGCCTGGACGGGAGGGACGGTGACGGTGCCGACGCTGCGCAAAGCCTCGGCTTGCGGTGTGATGAATGCTGGCCGCAAATCGCATCCGGTGCTGGCTCAACTTCGGAAGGAATTCCAGTTTCAGCAGGTGGCCATCCTGCTGGCTGTATTGTTGTTTGTTGCCAACCTCGGCGTGCTGCTTTGCGAGAGATTGATCAAGGTGGGGCGAAGCAACATGTGGGAGTTGTTTTTTGAGGGCTTCTGGTTTCTGTGGTTCTTGATGCCGATGATGATCGGTTGCGCGGCGGTGGCGGAGGAGCGGCGTCTGGGGACGCTGGAAGCGCAGTTGTGCCTGCCGATGTCGCGCGCGAAGCAGTTTCTCATCAAGCTGTCTTCCGTGGTCGCACTGGCGCTGGGAATGGGAGCGCTTCCAATTTTCATCCTTCACTGGATTGGAAAGATCATCGGCCTGACGGAGAAAGGATCGCTTGGTGATCCGGATGCTGTGTATGTGATTCCCATGGTGTGTGCGTGCATTTCATTGTTGACCTTTTATGCCTCATCGTTGAGCCGCCATTTTTTACAGGCGTTCGCGACAACGATCGGCTGCGCGCTCGCCGTGGTTGTGCTCGGCAATCTGCTGACCCAACCGCCGACCATCAGTGGTTACACCCTGTGGAACGGTCCGATTGGAATTCTGGCCGCAGGAGCACTGATGTTGGTATTCGCGTTCCGTCTGGTCTCGTGGCGCGGAGCATGGCGGCTGGCGCTGGCACTTGTGGTGGCCTCGCTGCTGTTTGTCGTCGGAGAAATTGTCCTGCGTGGAAAGAGCCTCGCACTCACTCTGCCTTCGCAGGCCGGTTGGTGGCTTGTTTTGACGGGTTATTGCCTCGTTGCGGGGATGATTCTTCTGCCGCTTGTGCTCGCCTTTCGCAACTACCGGCACGTCCAGTCTGATGCGGGTTTGTGGACGAAGAACCTCTGCGTCTGGTTCGGAGTTCTGATGCTGACGGCGGTCTTTGCCACGGCGGGATACAACCGCGTCTGGGAGTTCTCGATGCAGTTTGAACCGCCAGCCGGCCCGGCGCGATTGAGCGGCAATGTGCGCCCGATGATTGCCAAATACTTTCGCAGCGGCTGGCTGCTGGCGTTGTTGCCGGACGGACGTTTGTGGGCCATGCGCGAATATGAAACCACCCCGGCAAGCGGTGAATGGACTGGTGGTGAGAATGAAATCTGGCAATCCAAACAAGTGAAGAATCCCCGCGCCGAGTTCATCGGCTCGAACTGGGTGTGCATGGCGATGTCGCTTTACGACGGCGCTGGCGTGAGATCCGACGGCTCGCTTTGGCGGATCAGTTGGTGGGAAACGGCTGGCACAAACGGTGTATCTGTTCCCGTCGGTGTCGGGAACTGGCATCAAAAAGGACGGAACATTCAACAGACCCCGGTCAAAGCGACGCGCATCGGCTCAGACTCAGACTGGGTGATGACCGCGGCGGGCGGTTCGCATTTTCTTGCGCTGAAGCGCGACGGCACGTTGTGGGGATGGGGAGACAACCGCGTCGGGCAACTTGGTTCCGGGTTGCCCGACAAGGTTGAGCGTCCTGCGCAGATCGGTGCGGAGTCGGACTGGGAGTTCGTTGCCGCTTTTGCGTCCGGCTCGGCGGCGGTTAAACGCGACCGGAGTATTTGGAAATGGGGGCAGGCCTATCCCATCACCAGCCACGGTATTGGCAAAGGGTTTATCGGAGGCACGCCACAGAAGATCGCCACTTTGCCTGCGAGGGTGTCGCGCATTGTCAGCACTCACTTCAATGATGTGTTCGTCTGCGAGGACGGCTCGGGCTGGGGAGTGGGGCAGTTGGGTTTGAACTACCTTGGTTCAGGATACTCCTCTGTGATCATGACCGAACCGCAAAAGCTTTGGGATGACGGCAGGTGGACAGACATCAAAGGCGAAACCTCTCAACTGGTGGCGGGGTTGAGAGCCGATGGTTCGTTGTGGCGACAGGGAGCGGACAGAAACGATATCCGATGGGCGACTGATCCTGAGCGGATTGGTGATCGCAAAGATTGGATCGCTGTGAGGAATTACGACGACACGATTTACGCTCTTGGCAAAGACGGCACACTCTGCCGGTTCGGTGAGGAAGCTTACCACGCTCCTGAACTTACCTGTCCCACGCGCCGCGTGACGTGGAGCGTGAACGTGTTGGACTCGGTCAAACCGTGAGCATCACCACGCCCGCTCGATGCTGCGGCGCTGCCAGAGGAACTCGAACATGTTGCCCTCGTGCGGTTGATCCCACGAAATCTTCATCGTGGACACCGGGCCGATGTTCAGCCGTTCAATGTGTGGGTAGGCCATCAACTGCTCGATGAACTTCACGTCCTTGGTGATGGCGGTGCAGGCGAGCGTGTAACCGATCTGCTTCAACATCTCGCCCTGCGGCACTTGAACGACGCTGGCGTAAGGGCAGAGAAACTCGCGGTTCGCGAGCGGATGCTGGAACGAGTCGCACAGCACAATCGTCGGGCGGATGAACACGCCGCCGTCGAAGATGACTTTGCGTCCTGGGAGCGCCGGCCTCTGGCCGGCGAGTTCCGCAGCATCAGAATCAGAAACACGCCGGCCAGAGGCCGGCGCTCCCAGGGCACGATACTTCGCCGTCACGTC
>CAZFNB010000497.1:0-2786 GCA_964520235.1 uncultured Bifidobacterium sp.
TGCGCCGGTCGCTTTTCAGGGTGGGTTGACCGGTTCGCTGTTCCGTGAATTCGCGCTCACACTGGCAGGGGCGGTGTTCATCTCGGGCATTGTGGCCCTGACATTGTCGCCCGTGATGTCCGCAAAGCTGCTCGTGGACGCCGCGCATGAGGAACACGGATTGACCGGGAAGATCAACCACTTCTTCGACCGCGTTCGCAAGGCATACGCGCGCGTGCTGGATGTCACGTTGAACGCGCGCCCTGCGGTTTACATCGTGTGGATCGCGCTCTCGGTGTTGTCACTGCCGTTATTCATGATGTCGGCAAAGGAACTGGCACCAACCGAGGATCAGGGATTCGCGCTCGGCATAGTCGAAGCAGCAGCGGACGCGACAATTGACCAGACCTCGTTTTACACGGAGGAAGTGAACCGGAAATTCATGAGCGTCCCGGAAACAGATCGTACTTTTCAACTCACTTTTCCAGACAACGGCATCAGCGGCATGGTTCTCAAGCCGTGGAGCGAACGTAAACGCACTGTGTTTGAAATCGTGCCAGACGTACAAGCCAAGCTGAACAGCATTCCTGCAATCCGTTCATTTCTTGTCACTCCACCCGCATTGCCCGGCGGTGGCGACATGCCGTTTGAAGTGTTGATTTGTTCGACCGAGGAGCCGGAACGGATTCTCGGCTTTGCCCATGAGTTGCAGCAATTGTGTGCTGCCAGCGGCATGTTCGCGTTTCCGCCAAACCTCGACACGAAGGTGGATCAGCCTGAAGTGGAACTCGTGCTGGACCGGGACAAGGTCGCCGCGCTCGGTCTGGACATGCAGACCGTGGGTGCGGATCTGGCGGCGCTCGTCGGCGGAAACTTTGTCAACCGGTTCAACTTCGAGGGCCGCAGCTACAAGGTCATCCCGCAACTCAAGCGCATCGAACGCCTGACCCCGGATCAATTGGAAAACAACTACGTCAAAGGCCCGGGCGGACAACTCGTGCCGCTGGCAACATTTGCCACGCTCCAGAAAAAAACCACGCCACGTTCGCTCAACCGCTTCCAACAATTGAACGCGGTGAAACTTTCCGGCGTGGCCATCCGACCGCTGGATGAGGCGCTGCGTTTCTTCGAGACCGAGGCTGCAAAAATCCTGCCGAAAGGTTACAAGCTGGATTACACCGGCGAGTCACGGCAGTTGCGCACGGAGGGAAACAAGTTTCTGCCTTCGTTCATCCTCGCGTTGACCCTGATATTCCTCGTGCTGGCCGCCCAGTTCAACAGCTTCCGCGACCCGCTCATCATCCTGCTCGGCTCCGTGCCGCTGGCGATGTTCGGTGCGTTGATCTTCTGTTTTCTGAAGATGCCGGGACAGGGCATTCCGTTTTTCACGGACGGCTGGACGACGACGTTGAACATCTACGCACAGGTCGGACTGGTCACACTCGTCGGTTTGGTGTCCAAGAACGGCATCCTCATCGTTGAATTCGCCAACGAACTGCAACGACGCGGCCTGACAAAAGCGCAGGCGGTGCGCGAAGCCGCCCTCACACGATTGCGTCCGGTGCTGATGACAAGCGTCGCAACCGTGGCCGGTCATTTCCCGTTGACGCTGGTGACGGGCGCGGGCGCGGCAGCGCGCAATTCCATCGGCATCGTCGTCGTCGCCGGCATGGCGCTGGGAACGATCTTCACTCTGCTGGTGATTCCGGCGATTTATGTTCTGATCGCCAAACAGCATGAATCGGAGCAGCCGGGCGCAATCGGACAGGACTTTGAATTGCATCCGGCAGAAACTCCGGCGCAGCCAGCGGAAGTGTTCGCAAAGTGATGGTTAACTCTGAAATTGCCGATGCGCCCGCAACTTCGCAAATGTAACGTCGCTTAACGGCGCGCGACGATAAGCCGGTTCAACCAAAGGCTCGGCGCTGTCCGAACGACGGGCGCGCTCGATCCAGCGATGATCAAGCGGCTCGTCAATCAGCGACAGCGTATTTGCCGCCACGGTCGTTTCTTCCTTCAAGCCGGATGCCACTCCTCGTCCGACAAAAAATCCCGCCAACGACAGGGTCACGCGAAGCATGGTGCTGCGTGAATACGTGGTCAGGTTGCAGGGACGCCGGGGATCAAGCGCGTGGAAAAGGTTTGTGAACAGATGTAGCGTCCACATCGCAGGGTTTTTGGCGGGAGAAAAGGCATCGAATAAAATGGCGTGCGGCGCGCCGATCTCCGGATCGGCCCGTTGATTGGAATCGTTTGATTGGGGACGGGCCGAAAACAGGCGCTCCAACAGTGCAGGAAAATCACCCGGAAGAAACTCCCACGTCACCGGGCTGTTCCCATTCTGGAATTCTGTGCGCCGCGAGCGAAGCAGTTCGTCCAACCGGCGCTCGTAGCCATCCAGATAACCCAGCATGGTTGCGTGTTGCAGCGCGAACGAAAGCGGTTCATCTGTGTTGTCAAAACTGACAAGCCGCAACGGGCGTGAAAACTCCCGCGTGGCACGCAAAACAGCCAACGCGTTGGCTGCCGCACCCAATCCGACGTCCCAGACGACGAACTCCTCCTTACCCGCGCGCATCCGTTCCGGAATCTTCAACTGCCGGACGTAAAGCAATTCGGCCTCGGCTGCGGGGCCGAGGCCGGGATGCATTTTTTCGGCGTAATCCGCCGAATAAACCGAGTGGGTGCCGTTCGGCAGCCGGACGAGCTTGTAACCTGGATCGGGACTCGTCACGAACTCACAATTGTGCCATCGCCTTGTCCAGCGCGGCAAAGTCGAAGTCGTACTTGTTTGGAAGCTCGACAGG
>CAZFNB010000498.1:0-2776 GCA_964520235.1 uncultured Bifidobacterium sp.
GGTCATCAATCATGCCGTCGGCGACCACGGCGCAAAGGAGCGATTCAATCGCACCCAGCACCGCCACCGTGAGTGCAGACGGCAGCAACGAGCGCCACTCGTCGAAAGAGAGTGTCGGCCAATGCGGCGCGGGCAAGGTGCGTGGCATGTCACCGAATTGCGTATAAAGCGTTTCGATGCCGAATCGTTCATTCAGATGAAAAAACACCGCAGCCGCGGCGGCGAGAATGATCACAACAATCGAGCCGGGCAGTTTGCGCCCGAGGTTTTTCGGCCAGAACCAGATGATCAACGTGGAAACAGTCGCGAGCAACACCGTCGGCCAGTTTGGTTTGAAGCCTGTGATGAGCGTGTGGATTTTTCCAACGAAGTCCGCGGGCAGTTTTGCTTGCAGACCGAGGAAATCGCGGAATTGCGTGCTGAGGATGATGATCGCAATGCCGCTTGTGAATCCGGTGACGACGGGGTAGGGGATGTATTTGATCATCACACCCAGCCTGGCAGCGCCCAATCCGAACAGGATGATGCCTGCCAGCAGCGCGCAAACGACCAACCCCTGCGGTCCGTGAGCGGCGACGATCGGCGCCAGCAACGGCACGAACGCCCCAGCCGGCCCGCCGATCTGGACGCGCGAACCGCCCAATGCGGAAATCAACACACCTCCGATGATGGCGGTGAAGATGCCGATCTCCGGTTTGAGTCCGGAGGCGATGGCGAGCGCCATGGCCAGGGGCAGCGCTACGATGCCCACGGTGATTCCTGCGGCGAGGTCGGCGGTGAAATCCTGCCGCGAGTAATTTTTGATCGCGTCGGCGAGTTTGGGGCGAAAATGAAACCCTGCGCTGCTTTGCTCTGTTGTCACACGTTGTCAGCGGCGGTATCCGCTCATCTGACGGTTGAAATGTCGTGATTACGGTGATGTAATTCAATCTTTTTCAGACGGGGCTCACCCGAAAGAGTGACGGTGAAATGACGTTTCAAAATTGCTTTCGCACCGTTCGCGCTGGCAACTTGGCCAGAACCAATCACCCGCATGAAATCAAAACTCATCTTCAGCATTGTCGCACTGGCAGGATTCACGGCCATTGCCACCGCGCAGGATAACAAGCTCGTCATTCGCGCGGATCAAGGCAGGGATGCCATCAACAAAAATATCTACGGCCATTTTTCGGAGCACCTCGGACGTTGCATCTACGAAGGCATCTGGGTTGGCGAAAACAGTTCCATCCCGAACACGCGCGGCATCCGCAATGACGTCGTCGCCGCGCTGAAGAAGATTCAGATTCCCGTGCTGCGCTGGCCGGGCGGCTGTTTCGCCGACGAATATCACTGGAAGGATGGCATCGGGCCGAGAGAGAAGCGCCCCTCGATTTACAACTCCCACTGGGGTGGTGTGGTGGAGAACAACCACTTCGGCACACACGAATTCATGGACCTCGTCGAGCAGCTTGGTTGCGATGCCTATATCTGCGGCAACGTCGGCAGCGGCACGGTTCAGGAAATGATGGAGTGGGTCGAATACCTCACCAGCGACGCCGACTCCCCGATGGCCAATCTCCGTCGCGCCAACGGCCGCAATGCAGCATGGCGGGTGAAATATTTCGGCGTGGGCAACGAGAGCTGGGGTTGCGGTGGCAACATGACCCCGCAGTACTATGCGAACGAATTCCGCCGCTACAACACCTTCGTCAAAAATTACAGCCGCGAAAATCCCGTCCAACGCTTTGCTTGTGGCGCGAATGGCGGGGACTATCGTTGGACTGAAGTTTTGATGGCCGACGTGGGCCGCCAGATGAACGGGCTTTCGCTTCACTACTACACGTTGCCCTCCGGCAACTGGGGCAGGAAGGGCAGCGCAACCAGATTCGAGGAGGAACAATGGCACTCCACGCTCCGCCGTTGTCTTGAAATGGAAACGCTCGTCAAGAAGCACGGCGAGATCATGGACAAGGCCGACCCGCAAAAGCGCGTCGGCATGATCGTGGACGAATGGGGCACGTGGTATGATGTCGAGCCAGGCACGAACCCCGGCTTCCTTTATCAACAAAACACCCTGCGTGACGCGCTCGTCGCCGGCATCACTCTGAACATCTTCAACCAGAATTGCGATCGCGTGAAAATGGCGAACATCGCCCAGACCATCAACGTGCTTCAGACGATGATTCTCACTGACAAGGAAAAGATGATCCTTACGCCCACGTATCATGTCTTCGAGATGTTCGCGCCGCATCAAGACGCGACACTCCTCCCGTGCGAGTTGAAGTGCGCCGACTACACCCTTGGTTCAAACAGCATTCCCGCTGTGAGCGCTTCCGCCTCAAAAAGCAAGGACGGTAAAATCACCATCACGCTCTGCAATCTCAATCCCAACGCTTCCATTGAACTGGCCGCCGATGAGCAAGGCGCGAAAGGCTTAAAGATCGCCGGTCGGGTGCTGACGGCGGAAACCATCCAGTCCCACAACACGTTTGAGAAGCCCGAAGTCGTGAAGCCTGCGGACTTTTCTGATTTCAAAATCAATGGCAATGGTTTCGTCACCAAGCTGCCTGCAAAGTCTGTGGTCGTGCTGAACCTGGCATCGAAATAGTCAGAAGATTTCGAACGCTCGAAATGAAGACCCGTCCCTGACAGTCAACAGTCAGGTTTGCGTCCCGATCACAACACAATCTTCGCACGCTTGAAAGCCGCGCCGCGATTTGGATAGAGCAGATCCATTTCCAGAAGCAAACCGGGACGATCCGCCGCCACGTCGTTCTCGGTCGGGAGGCGGCTCAGT
>CAZFNB010000499.1:0-2773 GCA_964520235.1 uncultured Bifidobacterium sp.
GAAACGTGGGATGACACGGTCAACTGGGCCAAAAGCAAAGGACATGATCCCGCCGTGGTTGAGAAGGCGGGTTTGATCATCCGCAAGGAAGAGACGGGAAATTACTACGACCGTTTCCGCGGGCGGCTGATGTTTCCGATCTGCGACGAGCAGGGCAGGGTGATTGGATTCAGCGGGCGCGTGCTTTCCGGTGATGAGAAGACCGCCAAGTACGTCAATTCACCCGAGACACCCATCTTCACCAAGAGCAAGGTGTTCTTCGGCCTCGACAAGTCCAAGCGGGCGATTCTTGACGCGGGTTCGGCGATCATTTGCGAGGGTCAGCTCGACATGATTGCGTGTTTCATGGGTGGCGTGCAAAACATCGTCGCTCCGCAAGGGACGGCGTTCACCGAGCAGCACGCGCGCATCATCAAGCGTTACGTGGACGAAGTGGTGTTGTGTTTCGATTCCGACAATGCCGGGCAGAACGCCGCCGTGCGTTCATTGGACAGTCTGCTTGCGTCCGGCCTGGCCGTGCGTGTTGCTGTTGTGCCGCGTCCACATGACCCCGACAGTTTCATCAAACAGAACGGTGGCGAGGCGTTTCGCAAATTGATCCAGGGCGCGGAGGGATTTTTCGATTACTACCTGAACCGTCTTTGTGCGACAAACGACGTGACCGCGGACAAGGGGCGGCTTGCCGTGCTGCGTGCGATGGCCGAGGCGGTCAACAAAACCGGCAACACCGTGCTGGTGGATTCCTACGCGCAAAAAACCGCGTTGCGACTCGGCGTCTCTCCCGAGTCCGTGCGGACGGAATTTGTCAAATCGGTCAAACGTGCGCCCGTGCCTTTGGCAGCAGCCGATGAGGAGGAAAGTTTTGAATCTGCATCGCCGGCCGAACCGGAACTGCCTCCTCCCGCCGGGCCTGAACTGTGGTTGTTGCGGCTGGCATTCAAGCACGAGGAAGCGATGGACTGGCTGGCGGCGCATCTGGACGCGCAGTGGATTCAGCATCCGCTCGTGCGAGAGGTGATGTCGCGCCGGTTGAGCGCCCACGCGCAAGGCGGCTGGCGCGGCAGCGCGGCGTTTCTCGACGACCTGGAATCACCGCAGACCCGGAGCATGGTCACAGAGGTGATGGCGAATCTGCCACCGATGCCAAACTACGAGCAGCAGTTCGTGGACGTGGTGTTGCGTTTGAGAAACCAGTTCATTGACCGACAGGTCGCCGCGTTGACGCAGCGCATGAGTGATCCCCAACTTGACGAGCCTGAGAAACTTGGTGCGTTGCAAGAGCAACAGCAATTACGGCAACTCAAGCGCCAGCCGCTGTCGCCTTTACACTGAGGTTCGACAGTCGTTTCAGCGGCATTTTCGTCGCAGCCTTTTCCCCGCATTTGAAATGGTGACATCCGGTGGCATGGCAAGTGCCTATGTCGCTGTCGCATGACACCGAGCAGTTGGCGGAAGACGTGGAGAACTTCCAGAATGAGCCTTGTTCAGGCTGATTTTAGCGCAGTCGCAAGGCTGCTGTGGCTGGTGATGTTTGCCGCCATCGCCCGTTATGGGATGGCCGGGACAGCGCCGGAGGTCAAATTTGATGTGCTTGAAACCAAGACGGGAGTGTACTCGAACGTAACAGTCACATCCCGTGCCGAGAAATACATCATGGTTCTCCATGCGCACGGCGTAGGCAGCATCCCGGTGGATGCATTGTCCCAGGAAACCAAGCTTGAACTGGGTTACATCAAGGACAAGTCCGCGACAGGTGTGGGCGGTGCAAAGATTTTTGCGAAGGCGAGGGAGTCGTTGAGTTCCATTCCCAAGGCGCAGGAATATCTGCAAACCTGGAAGGAGCATCCGCCCACGATCCCGGCCATGCCACAGATCACTCCCACGACGTTGTACTGTGTACTCGGAATCATCCTGTTGCTCTATCTCTATTTCTGCCGCCTTGCCTCGCTCATCTGTATCAAGACCGGAAACAAACCCGGAGTGTTGATCTGGCTGCCGTTGTTGCAAATGATTCCGCTGTTCCGTGCGGCGGGCATGTCGCCACTGTGGTTTCTGGCCTTGTTCATTCCGTTGCTGAACTTCCTGGCGCAGATCATCTGGTGCTTCAAGATTGCAAAGGCGCGCGGCAAGAGTCCGTTGGTGGGCTTTCTACTGTTGCTTCCTGTTGTCAGTGTGTTTGCGTTCTTCTATCTGGCGGTTTCCGGCGAAGTGACCAAGGAAGAGGAGAAGCCCGCAAAGAAATTCGAACCAGCCCTTTCTTTCGGCTGATTCCGCGTCGAAGCGCGGAGTAAAATCAATTTCCCCGACCGACAGCCTGCCCACCTCTTCATTGCGGCTTTCTCCCTGTCTTGCGTGCACGCGAGAGTCGTGTCAAAGACTCCTCATTGCCTCTGATCTGATTTATCGAGGCTCGTGCAATAAGGTGACGGAGCGCGACCTTCAGATCGCTTCAATGTCCACGCAAGGAAATCAGCCGAATTCTCGGGCCTGCCATGCATTTCTGCGAGGAAGCGGCGTGAACGCCGCGCTCCGCCTCGTTCTGCTTAGTGTCACTCAATTGCGCGAGTTTCAATGAGCGGTGGGGTTCCGCATTTTGCCGGCAAGAGTATCGTCCATGCCGCCTGCACATTTGTGCTAGGTGGATTTGGTGAGGCGTATCTACCGTGTTTTGGGGATGTGATGTGGCGGGCTTGCTGCGAACCTTCCTTTGGTGTTTGGCTCAAAAAAACCGGTGAGTTTGAACTCCTCCCAGTCAGACGGCCAAAATCCAATT
>CAZFNB010000500.1:0-2760 GCA_964520235.1 uncultured Bifidobacterium sp.
GGCCCACGAGCAGAGCCGGCACCCGGCAAGGATGGAGAATTGAAAGCCGAGGAATACGGCATCTACGAACCGCGCGGGCATCTGGATTTGTGGCAGCCATACGCTGCGGGGTACGAGCATCCGATTGCGACCGCACAGGTTTATGCTTTTGCGGCGTTGACGACGGGTGACAAGGATTTGCGCGACACGACGGAAAAGTTTGCTCGATGGATTCGCCAAGAATTGCCACCGCGTCGCTGCGAGACGAATACCTGGTATCGCGGTTACGCTGAGAATTATGCGCCAAAGGGAACTTATGCGGGACTTTATGGCCAGACGATCTCGTTCTTTATTCAGATGTTTCTTGTGACCGGCGATAACACTTATTTGCGAACCGCACGGGAGGTTGCCGACGATGCCGTCGCACGCTTGAACCATCGTGGCTTGTTTCGCGGGCATCCAGCAAAGCCGTATTACGAAGCCATGGACGGTGTCGGGCAATTACTTTATGCGCTCCTTCAACTGGATCGTGTATCGCTTGATCCGAAACGTGCGGCAACTCTCAAATCCATTCCGTTGCGAACCGGCGGCAATGAAACAATGCCTGCCGACAACTGGTGACGATTTTAGATCCCGCCCCGTCGCCGGTGAGATTTTAGGAATTGGACAATTTCTGCTCTTCGTGGTGCAGAAGGCTGTGCGCCCAGCTTGGTGACAGATAAAGCCGCTGCTGCACTGGCAAAGCGGATGGCATCATTGATGTTTTGCCTTTCGGCAAGCGCCACGGCCAGTGCTCCGTTGAAAACGTCTCCGGCGGCGGTTGTATCCACGACCCGGACTTTGAATGCTGGCAATCGTTGTTGAATGCTGTTGGTGCTACAGAACACTCCACGAGCGCCAAGAGTGATGATTACGGTTCTTACGCCAAGCTGATGCAACTTTCTCGCGGCTTTGGCGGCGTTTGCTTTCGTTCTGACTTTTACACCTGTGAGAATTTCAGCCTCCGTTTCGTTGGGTGTGAGAATGGAAACCTGCCGGAGCAACGAAGCTGGCAAAGGGCGCGCGGGCGCGGGATTGAGAATGACAGTTACGCCGTGTTTTGTTGCAAGTCGGATAGCAGCGATGACAGTTGCCAGAGGCGATTCGAGTTGCGTCAACAAAATGTTTGCACGCGTGAACGCAGGTTCGGCTGATTTCACATCGGCCAGAGAAAGTTTTCCATTCGCGCCGGAAGCGACGGCAATGCTGTTCTCGCCATCAACTGCAACACAGATAAGAGCCACACCGGAGGGATTTTGTTTGTCACGCCGGATGTAACGAACGTTGATGCGGTCGCGAGTGAATCCAGCAATAGCGCGCTTTCCGAAATCATCATCACCAACCCGCGCTATAAACGTCACATCACCACCGGCTCGTGCGGCAGCAACGGCTTGGTTCGCGCCTTTGCCGCCGGCAGCGACGGAAAATTCCCCGCCGAGAATGGTTTCGCCCGGACGCGGAATACGGACGGCGCGGACGATCATGTCCGTGTTTGAACTACCGACAACGAGAATGTTCGGACGTTTCATTCGCTTCTCCTTCGCAGCCGATGGCGATAGTGGTCCAGAATTACGGCGGCGATGATGACCGCGCCGGTGACGAAGCGTTTGACTTCGTCCTTCGCGCCGACGGTTGCCAAGCCGGTGTTCAGCACGGCAATTACCAGAACGCCGAAAAATGTCCGCACCACGGAGCCGCGTCCGCCCAACAGGCTCGTGCCACCGATCACCGCCGCGGCGATGGCCTGGAGTTCAAAGCCGGCTCCAGCATTTGGATTGGCGGATTGAAAGCGTGAGGTGTCAACGATGGCGGCCAGTGCGACGAGCACTCCGGCGATGATGAAGACGGTCATTTTGATCTGGCGCGGGGCAACGCCACTAAAGCGTGCCGCCTGTTCGTTGGCGCCGACGGCAAGCATGTAACGGCCGAACACTGCGCGGGACAAAATAATCTGTCCCACGATCACCACCGTCATGGCCAGCAGGAACGGCAGGGAAAATCCAAGGAGCGCCGTGCCGCTGATACCTTCGATTGCCGCACCAATGTATTGTGTCTGCGAGCCGGTGATGGCGTGTGCGCCGCCACGCGCCATTTCCATCATGCCGAGCGTGACGATGAATGAAGGCAGTTTCCATCGCAACGAGACGAAGCCGTTCAGCGCGCCGCACAATCCGCCGACGCTGATTGCCGCCAGCAACGCAGTCCACATCGGCCAGTGCCATTGGGTCAACACCACTCCGATTACGGCGCCACAGAGTCCAAGCACCGAGCCGACGGACAAATCAATTTCGCCGACCAGCAACACGAAGGTCATTCCCGTGGCGACGAGCATTGCGGCAGGAATCTGATTTGCAATGGTCCGAAACGTGTCTGGGCTGAAGAAGTGTTGGGTTGAAACGCCGAAGACCAGAACCAACAAGCCCAGCGCACAGATCAATCCGACGTAATCAGCGGCGATACCACGCCATTCGGGGCGAGGTCGGGAGTGATTGCTCATTTGCCGGGCAACGATTCCGCAGTGACGAGATTCACTGGAGTCTCGCGGTCGGCGGGCGTGGATTTGTTCTTGAGCATGTCGAGCGCATATTCGATACCGAAGACGGCAAGTTGATCCGCGTGCTGGTCTGCCGATGCGATCACGTTGCCCTCGGCAAGCAGATGATGGATCGCGGAGATGTTGTCATAGCCGATCACCAGCACCCGCCCCTGTTTTCCCGCCGTGCGCAACGCGGCCACGGCACC
>CAZFNB010000501.1:0-2750 GCA_964520235.1 uncultured Bifidobacterium sp.
GTGTGAATGGCGGCGGCATGGCATTCGCGGCACTCTACCTTTGTTACTGGGTCATGGTTTACTTCATTCTTCGCAAGCTTTGCGGTTTCCGTTGGTCGGCGGCTAACAAACGCATCGGTTCTCTGATGCTACCACTCTTTGGAATCGTTTTTGCATCGTGGTATCTGCTGCCTCCGCTCGCGGCCTCCAGCTTGGGCGCGATAACGGCTGTGGTTCTTGGATTTCTCTCCTTGAAAAATCTTTGTGCGCTCGTTTCGCTTGAAAAACTTCCGCAAATCGTCCGCAAGCTGGCAACATTCCTGCGCCTGGTTCCGTCGGGCAACAACGCATGAATACCGCATCTTCCCAAACAAACCAGTCAGCAGTCCAAAACGCCGGGAACTGGGATGCTCTTGTCGAACTGGCCGGGAGCGTGTTCGCGAGTTTTTTGAATCGTGCCGATACAGCATTGCAGCGCGGCGATTTTGAATCGGCGGCACAGTGGATTTCAGGCGCGGCGGGATTCTTCGTTCGCGGCGGCACCTTTGGTCATCTTGGTTCGATGGAACTGGAAAGCCGGGCGCTCCAGATTGCAACGCAGATTCCACGATCCGATTGGAAACCCGGCCTGCGCAAACCGGCTCGCGTGCTTCATGTGCTTTCGGAAGCTTACGAGTTGTTCGGGCACACCAAACTTTGCCGCAAGTGGATCGAACTGGATGCAGGCAGCCGTGTTCATGACGTTGTCCTGCTGGAGCAGGGGCCGGTCATCCCGGAAAACCTCCGAAAGGTGGTTCAAGCCAATGGTGGAAAGTTGACTTCACTCGATTGGACGCAACCGATGCTTGTTCGCGCCCGGCAATTGCGTGAAATGGCGTTTGCGGGGGCGGACATCGTGGTGTTGCACGTGCATCCTGATGATGTGTTGCCAAATCTTGCGTTTGGAATTCCTGCCGGCCCACCTGTGCTTTACGTCAACCACGCCGATCACGCCTTCTGGGTTGGCGGGATGATTTCCGATCTCGTGCTCGACATCCGCGAGTCTGGCCACGAATGGACGCGCAAGCATCGAGGTATCGCGCGTGGAACAATCCTGCCGATTCCCGTCGAAGAAGACCCGCTCTTGCAACAAAGCCCCGAGGCATTGTCTGCCATCCGACAAGAAATGCGCCGCAACCTAAACATCCCTGAGAACGATGTTGTGTTTTTGACGATCGGTGCGACACGAAAATACTGGCCGATGCGGGGTGTTTCTTTTCACAAGCCTGCCGCTGAAATCTTGAAACGCTGTCCAGACTCATGGCTTGTCGCCATTGGCCCGAAACTGACGGGGGATTGGGAAGCAGTTTCGCGGGAATCCGGGGGACGTTTGCTGGCGCTTGGCAACCAAAGCAATCTGGGGCGCTATCATCTCGCTGCCGATGTTTACATCGAGGGAATGCCGGCGGGATCCTTGACCGCACTTCTGGAGGCGGGCCTTGCTGGACTGCCGTGTGTGCGTGCAACGGCGCAGGTGAAGCCGCCTCATTCATCCGACGGCGCAGCCTTTGATGGAATTCCGCAGCCTGCTGATGCTGAAACATACGTGACCGAAGCGGTGAAACTCGCCACAGACGCGATTGAAAGGCGCAAACGCGGGGAACAATTGCAAGCGCGCGCACGCGAAGTGCATTGCGGCGATGGCTGGCGCAAACAACTGGCAGGCGTTCTGCGCCTCGTCCCTGGGTCACATTCCGTTTATTCCTCGCAACAGCTCCGTCCGCTCGACCCGGAGGACAGGGACTATTGGCTAGAATACATTTATCGCACTGACGCGGCAGCGGCGAAAATCACGTTGCTGGGAACGGCAATTCAACAATCCACGCGTCGCAGTGCCGAGGCACGACGTGCGGTCGAGCGCGTTCTGCCTGCGGCCGCAGGAAACGGTCATGCCCACGGCTCTCTTGAACTCCGGGCGATCGAATCCATTTTCCCGGAACTTTCCTCCAGAGCCCGGGAGATATTGTCATCGGAGCACAAGCCCGCCATTCAGCTTCCTGTATTCACGAAAGAACTGATGTATAAAGCCGCAGAAGAAGGCCGTCGCGCCGCGACGCTCGCTCTCGCCGCAAAAATGGTCGCGCGTTCACCGGGGTTGTTGCGCTCCGCCGAGTTTCTCAAAGGTGTGACGAAGAATGTTCCTGGAGGCGATGCGCTGCTGCGGTTGAAACAAGGAGCGGGCAACTGACATGTCAAATTACGCCGTCATAGCCGCCAGCAACGACGAGAAGGTTCTGCGTTCATCACTGCTCGCTTCGCCCGACCTGCAACAGGACGTCGAGATCAGCGTCCAGCGGAACGCGCCATCGTCCGCCGTCGCCTACAATCGCGGCATCGCGGAAACAAACGCGGAAATCATGTTGTTCGCCCATCAGGATTTGTTTCTGCCCGATGGTTGGATGAAAAAGTTTCAAGCGGCGCTCGGGCATCTTTCGCAGATTGATCCGAACTGGGGCGTGCTGGGATTGTTTGGCACGGATCGCAAGGGATGCGGGCACGGGCACGTTTATTCCACGGGCATTCGCGCGGTTGTCGGAAGTGCATTCAACGGCACGCGCGAAGTGGACGCATTGGATGAAGTGTTGCTGGTGTTGCGGCGTTCAAGCGGATTGCGATTCGATGAGCGCATGGCGGGTTTTCACCTTTACGGCGGCGATATTTGCGCGCAGGCGCAGGAGCGCGGCATGAAATGCCACGCGATGTCCGCGTTCGCGATTCACAACAGCAACGGT
>CAZFNB010000502.1:0-2745 GCA_964520235.1 uncultured Bifidobacterium sp.
CGGTGCTGGTTTTGATGAAATCGCCGCCCGCCTGCATGGCGATTTCGCTGGCGAGCCGGACGTTGTCGTAGGTGACGAGTTCGCCGGTTTCGAGAATCACCTTCAGATGCGCCGGGCCGCAGGCTTCCTTGGTCGCGGCGATTTCGTCGAAGACTTTGGCGTGATCGCCGGCGAGAAACGCGCAGCGGTCAATGACCATGTCAATTTCATCCGCGCCATCGGCCACGGTGCGGCGGACTTCTTCGAGCTTGGTCTTGAGTGGGTATTGGCCGCTGGGAAATCCAGTGGCGACGGCGGCAACTTTGGGAATGGAATATTGGTGGGGCGAGGCTACTGACGAGCCGGCTCGCGAGGACGCTCGCCCCACCGATGGATCACCAAGAAACTTGCGGGCGTATTTCACCATGTTCGGGTAAACACACACGGCAGCGCAGCTCGGCACATCGTATTTCGCGTCGGCGGGCTGGAGCGCTTTGCGGCAAAGATAAGCGACCTTGCCGGGCGTGTCCTTGCCTTCGAGCGTCGTGAGGTCGCACATGCTTACAGCCATCTTCAATCCCGCGAGCTTGGCGCTGGTCTTGATGCTGCGCTTGGTGAACGCAGCGGCGCGTTCCTCGAGCATGATGGCATCCACCGTCGGGACAGTTGCGCGGGAGGCAAGACGCGTGGAGTCGAAAGACGCTGCGATAGCTTTCATAAGTCGCGGAAACTTTGCGTTGGGCACGGGCGGGAGTCAATCCGGTTTGCAACCTCGACGAAGCCTGAACCGGACGATAACATCGGGAATTCGCCAGAGGCGACGCGCATGGGCAATCCGACTCCAACACAACGAACTGTCACAGATTTGAACCTCCTCAAACTTCGTCCCCTGGCAAATGATGACGAGGTTCGCTGTTGCGCCGCGTTTCTGGTCGCCTCCGAGCCGTGGATAACACTTGGGTTGAAGTTCGATGAGGCGGTTGGTCGGCTGACAAATCCGACACGGGAAGTCCTGGTGGCCGTCATAAACGGTCAGATTGCCGGTGTGTTGATCCTGTTTCTTGATGGCACGTTCAAGGGCTACATCCAGACGATTGCCGTGCATCCTGACTGGCGTTCACGCGGTGTGGGCACGCGAATGCTGGAACTTGTGGAGGAGCGGATTTTCCAGATCAGTCCCAACGTATTTTTGTGCGTCTCCTCGTTCAATCAACGAGCGCAGAAATTTTATGAACGGCTGGGTTATCGGCGCGTGGGTGATCTGCCGGACTTTGTGGTGCGGGGGCACTCGGAAATCCTGATGTGGAAGTCGCGTGGCCCGCTAACTGAGTTCAAGCCGATGACGTGACCAACACGAGTATTCACCGGTCGGACAAAATCGTTGGGGCAAAAAGAAATGGCGGGGCTTAAGCCCCGCCTTGAAATGTTTGAGCGCCGGATTACTTCGCTGCGGGTTCGGCCTTCTCTTCCTTCTCCTTGACGAGCGTGGCACCCTTGCCGAGGCGCTTGCGCAGGTAGGTAAGTTTGGCGCGGCGCACCGCACCCGAGCGCTCGACTTCGATCTTGTCAACGCGCGGTGAGTGCAGCGGGAAAATACGTTCAACGCCCTCGCCGTAGCTGATGCGCCGGACGGTAAAGGTTTCATTCAGCCCGCGACCGCGTTTGCCGATGACAACACCCGAGAAAACCTGGATGCGTTCCTTGTCGCCTTCGACAACCTTGGTGTGGACACGCACATTGTCGCCCACGCCGAACTGCGCGTTGTCCTTCCGAAACTGTTCCGATTGAATTTTATCCAATAATGCCTGGTTCATAATAAAATTTTCCTTACATCAAATCCGGCCTTCGCTCTTTCGTCCGTAACTTTGCCTGCTCGGCCCGCCATCTGGCGATTTCCGCATGGTTGCCGGACACGAGCACTTCCGGAACTTTCATTCCGCGAAACTCCGCCGGGCGCGTCCATTGCGGATACTCGAGCAGCCCGTGACTGAACGATTCTTCACTCGAACTTGCATCATCGCCCAGCACCCCGGGCAACAACCGCGTCACCGTGTCAATCACCACCATCGCAGGCAGCGCGCCGTTCGTCAGCACGTAATCACCGATGGACATCTCGTCGTCCGCCAGCGCCTCACGAATCCTCTCGTCAAATCCTTCGTAGTGTCCCGTCACGATCAGCAGGTGCTCCTGCTGCGCCAGTTCCCGGGCGATGGACTGATCAAATTTTCGCCCCGAAGGCGACATCAACACCACGCGCGTATTCTCGCGCCTCAAACTTTCCACCGCTTCAAAAACCGGTTCCGGCTTCAATAACATTCCCGGGCCGCCGCCGAACGGACGGTCGTCCACGGTTTTGTGCCGGTCGTGCGTCCAGTCGCGCAACTGATGCAACTGCAATTCCAGCAGGCCCGCCTGTCGCGCCCGTTTGATGATGCTTTCGTCGAGCGGCCCGGCGAACATTCCGGGGAACAGGGTGAGAACATCAATTTTCACTGTTCGTGCTCGCTTTGCCTGTTTCGTGTTGCGCCAAGGAACGGCCCGTCATCTCCTTCATGCCAGACACGACACGAAACACGCAGCACGAGCTACTTTTTGTCCTCAATAATCTCCAACGAACAGCGCAATCCCTTTTTCGCGCTGCCAGCCTGCAACAGTGACCGGATGGCATTGATCGTCACTCCCTGGCGACCGATGATTTTTCCGACATCCTGCGGGTCGAGTCGCAATTCATACACCGTCATGCCGCCGCGTTCGATGGGGGTGATG
>CAZFNB010000503.1:0-2738 GCA_964520235.1 uncultured Bifidobacterium sp.
CAGGAGAGCACCGCTCCGTTCACGGCTTCGGAGATCGAGGAGATTTATTCCAAGTCCATCGCCAAGCGCACCGGCGAAATCCTGTCAACGCTTGAACTCAGCGACACCAACAAATTCACCCGCGTTCACGACTCGATCATGGCGCAATATCGCTCGCTCCGCGCTCGCGACGAGGCGGTGGACACGATGTTTCGCTCCCTGTCCAAGAACGCGCCCGGTGTCGAATCGAATCGCGGCGCGGTGGTGAAAATCCTGTCGAAACAACTTCACGAACAATTTCTCACCAAGCTCTCGAACGACCTCACGCCCGAGCAGCTTGAAAAAGTGAAGGATAAGATGACTTACAACAAGGTGAAGGTGACCTACGACGCCTATTGCGAAATAGTTCCCAAGCTGACCGAGTCCGAAAAGGGAATGATTCTGTCAACACTCAAGGATGCGCGCGAGGAAGCGATTGACGGCGGCAGCGCCGATGAGAAGACAGCCATCTTCCAAAAGTACAAGGATCGTATCAACGCCCAGCTTGCCGCCGGTGGTCACGATGTCGAGAAAGCGACCAAAGACTGGGAAGCGAAGCAGGAAGCGGCAAAGACCGCCAAGGCCGACGCATCAACCCAGCCGAAATAAGTCCGCAGCGATCACTTACTTTTTACCGGCTTCATCCAATCCGGCGAACAGGCTTTCCAGGCTGTTCAATGGCGAGTTGTTTTTTGGATTCAGCACCTGCCGCAGGTATTGAACCGCATCCGGGATTGATTTCACCGACCGGGGAAGCAACGCGCCGCTCGCATTGGCGTGTCCCCCGCCCTGCAACTTTTCAGCCACCTTCAACGCCTCCCCGTTCCGGCTGCGAAAACTGGCGATGATGACACCCGTCGCCTTGCGAAACATCGTCACGAGGACCGGATACCGCGTGGCCTGGCGTTCGAGCAGTTGATGCACGATAAGGTTGTTGTTGCCGACGACCGTGTCCACGTAGCCGACGGTGGATGAAAGCTCGGTCACATTGCGCTTGCTCCACTCGTAGCCGAGCGGGTCTTCGATACGCCGTTTCACAGCCATGACTTCAAGCAACGGATGATCAAGCAGCTTTTCAAGCTCGCCATCAAGCAAGGCGTGCAAATCCCAGAAACCGTAGATCTTCACCAGATTCGCGTAATCACACGCGAGAACAAAATCCGGGTCGTCCTCCAGAAACAAATCCGCCACGTTGCTCAGATGCACGAGCCGATCCAGCGCGGGTGACGAAATTTCGTGCTGGCGGCACAATTCGTAACAAAGCAGTCCGGCGGATTTGTTGAGATCATGCACGAGCTGTGCATTTTTGGGCGCGACCTCGGTGACGTGGTGGTCAATGACAAGCCAGCCTGGACGATCCAGCCTCTGCTCAAAAGTCAGATCGGTGACCCAGGCGGATCTCTCGCGAAGATCGCGTTGCCGCCATGCGTGATAGTGATACGCTTCGAGCGGCACATCCGCGTCCAAGGCTCGTTTGGCCAGCCGCCGCAAAAGAGTGCCCGCAAGCAGGCCGTCGAGGTCGCTCTCATGTGTGATGATGACCTCAGGACGCGGGAGGTGGATGGCATTCATAACTACCGCAGCCTATTTCAATCTCCATGCACTGGCGAGCGGGGATTTCAAAGTGCCCGGGATGGATTTCTTCGACCTTGCACAGCCCGCGCTCTTTTTCTACAACACCCGCCGCATGTCGGCATCACGAACCAACCACAAAACGAAGTTCAACCTCCAGCAGTTTCTCGAACACACCACCAGCGCCGTCAACGACTCGTTGGACAGGTTTCTGCCGTCGGAAAAAACCAAACCTGCCACGATCCACAAGGCCATGCGTTACTCCCTGTTCGCGGGCGGCAAGCGCATGAGGCCGGCCCTGGTGCTCGCCGCAGCGGAAGCGTGCGGAGGACGCACCGCCGACGCATTGCCCATGGCCTGTGCGGTCGAGTGTATCCATACCTACTCGCTCATTCACGATGATCTGCCTGCGATGGACAACGACGACTTCCGGCGCGGCAAGCCGACGAACCACAAGGTTTTCGGTGAAGGCATCGCGGTGCTTGCCGGCGACGCGCTGCTCACGCAGGCATTTGAGATCGCCGCACAGTCCAGGAACCGTCCGCGCTACCCGCATCGTGACATCATCCTGGAAATCGCCAAGGCGTCCGGCTCGCTCCAGCTCATCGCCGGGCAGGTCGCCGATCTCGAAGGCGAGGGAAAGAAAACATCTGTGGCGCAGTTGCGTTACATCCACGAGCGAAAGACCTCGGCGTTGCTCTGCTGCTCCGCGCGGCTCGGCGGCATGAGCGCCAATTGCAGCGCGGCACAATTGAAGGCGCTGACAGATTTTGGCTATCACGTCGGCCTCGCGTTCCAGGTGATTGATGACATTCTCGACGTGACACAGACGAGCGAGAAATTGGGCAAGACCGCAGGCAAGGACACCAAGGCACAGAAAGCCACCTATCCATCCATCGTCGGCCTGGAAAAATCCCGCAAGATCGCCACAGAACTCACGACGAAAGCTTTCGCGGCATTGCGTCCGTTCAAAGGACGCGCCCGCGCGCTGGAAGCACTGGCTGAGTATCTTTTGAAGCGTGACTGCTGACGAAAAAAGCGCGAGGTGAAATCACCTCGCGCCTTTGCGAATTCAAACCCGCTCAGGTCAATGCGATCTTGTCGCCTTCCTTGAGCGTGACGATGGCCTTCTTCCAATCAGGAGCCTG
>CAZFNB010000504.1:0-2732 GCA_964520235.1 uncultured Bifidobacterium sp.
CGCATTGAAACTCGGCCTCATCGAAGGTGAGGCGTATCACCAGACGAAAGTGTTCGAGGCGGCTGTGCAATTTGCACGGAGCGAAGGCATCGTGCCCGCGCCCGAATCGGCCCACGCCATCGCCGCCGTCGTGAACGAGGCGGTGAAATGTCGCGAGGCCGGGCGAAAAAAGGTTTTGCTTTTCAACCTCTCAGGACACGGATTGCTCGATCTCAGCGCGTATGAAAGTTATCTGCACGGAAAACTTCAGGATGTTTGAACCCCATTGAACCATCGTTATGAAACCCACGATCATCCGACTGCTCCTCACCATTTCAACACTGCTCCTGGCGATCACCACAAACGGACAACCCACGGCGCATTACGTCCCGGGCGTCGAAGGCATCAAAGGCGCATCGTTGCCGCCGCCGGGATGGTATGTGCGCGACTACAACGTCTTTTATACCGCTGACCGGCTGGACGACGGCCCGCCAAACTTCAAGGCGCTCACGTATGCGAACGTGCCACGCGTGATCTGCATCACGGACAAGCAGGTGCTCGGCGGATTTGTCGGCGTGGATGCTTTGCTGCCGTTGGTGTATCAGGACGTGCGAGCCGGAACATTCGACGACAGCACATTCGGCATCGGCGACCTGTTTGCGGAGACGACATTGTCCTGGCACACGAAGCGATGGGATTTCTCACTCGCAGCGGGAGTGTGGATGCCCACGGGTGATTCCGCCGCGCCTCCCACCACGCGCGTCGGTCTTGGGTATTGGACGCCGATGCTCACAGCGGGTGCAACGTGGTATGCCGATGAAGAGAAAACCTGGGCAGTCTCGGCCCTCAGCCGCTATGAATTCAACACCGAACAACGCGACACGGACATCACCCCGGGTCAGGCCTACACGCTTGAGTGGGGCGTCAGCAAGACTCTGCAAAAGGTCTGTGACGTCGGCGTGGTAGGGTATTACCAATGTCAGACCACAGAGGACTCCGGCGGCTCTTCACTGGATTCCGTGGCGGCAATCGGCCCGGAGATCAACGTCGCGTTTCCGAAACAGATGCTCTTTGTCTCGTTCCGTTACCTTTACGAGTTCAACGCCGAAAATCGCGCGCAAGGTCACACGTTTGCGCTCACACTAACTAAACGGCTCTGACAATTGCAGCAACGATCATTGTCTCAGCGCTGACGACTGTTGACCGGGCGCGAGGATACGATCGAAGATCATGATCTTCTGCCATATTTTTCGCGACAATCCGTTGGTCAGATTTTCAACTTCATTCACTGCGGCCAGTGTCACCGGATCGTCAAAATTCTGAACGTAAAGCGCGGCGACCTTGCTGATAAGCGCCAACAAGTCGCTGCAATAATCGAGATAGCGGATAAGTTCGGCAGGGTTTTGCGGACGCCTGGCATCGGTATCACTACGCGCAGGCGGGCCGGAGATCCGCTCCGGGTCTTTGCTCAACTGGTGCATGTCAATGATATGCGCTATGGAGCGAAGTTCGTGGATGGCCTTCAACGCGCGCCGGCGTTTCAGCCGTGTTTCCAGCGTCATGAAAAAGAATATCGCGATACCGATGAAAACAATTTCGTTGATGGCTGCTTCTGAACTTTGCAGAAAGTCTGCCATGCTGGTGATGGTAAACTGCAACTTCACATTCATCACAACACCAGCAACGATGACGAAGACGGCGGCAATACCAAGCCCCGCCAGCGTGCGTAACGGCAGATGAGGTTTTGCCAGCCAGTTGGACAATTCAGCGGCGTGCTCGCTGATGGCGACCAGTTCGCCCGCGACTTTGCTCAAGCCCGACCCCGCAAATCGTTCCGTTACGCGATCACATGTGGCGCGGCACGTTTGAACGATCTGGTCGGCATCGAGGCTGCGATACATGGTGGGTCGCTGATGCTATACGAGCTTTTTCAATTTCGCGTCGTCCGCGAGCTTCTTAACGAGTTCCTTGATCTTCTGTGCCTGGCTCTTGTGCGCCAGCAACACCGCGTCGTCCGTCTGCACCAAGATTGAATCCCGCAAGCCCACGACCGCAATCGGGGTGCGACGCTCCTTGCTGCGCGCGTCGTAGATGATGTTTCGTGCGCCGTCCACGTGGATAAAATCTGCTACGGCACAATTACCTTCGGCATCGGGTTTGATATGGCGGGCGAGCGCGTTCCACGCGCCGAGATCGTCCCACTCGAACGAACCGTCTGCCACGATGACGTTCTGCGCGTGTTCCATCAGCGCGTAATCAATCGAAACTTTTTTGATGTCGGGATATTCCTTTGCCAAAACTTTTGCGAGCTTCGCGCCATTCGTCGCCACCTTGAACCAGCGCTGGCACGCAGCGAACATTTCCGGCTGATGCTTTTCCAGTCCGTTCGTGATCGTCACAAAGCTCCAGATGAACATACCCGCGTTCCAGCGATACTGCCCGCTGTTCAGGTACTCCAGCGCCTTGTCGAAGTTCGGCTTCTCGACGAATCGCTCGGCCTTGAAAAACGTAGTCTTTGTTTTCTTCGCGCCGGGTGGCGTGGGCAACTCCGGGCCGGTGTGGATGTAGCCGTAACCCGTCGCCGGTTCGGTGGGTTTGATGCCGATGGTGATGATGGCCTGCCCGCGCGACGCGAGATCGAACGCATCACTCAACACCTGCTGAAACTTTTTCTCCTCGGGAATGACATGATCCGCCGGCAAGACAGCCATCACGCCTGTCGTCGAGCGGGCACCAACAAGCGCCGCGCCGAG
>CAZFNB010000505.1:0-2730 GCA_964520235.1 uncultured Bifidobacterium sp.
AAGCATTCACCGCCGTGACAATGTAATAAACCGTTGTGCCGTTGGTGATGGCGGTGTCGGTGAAATTTGTCGTTGTGATCCCTGTGGCGATGGTTGTGTAAACACCGCCGGTGTTCGTTGCGCGTTTGAGTTTGTAGCTCAATGCGCCGGTCACCGTGTTCCAGTTCAATTTCACCTGCGCGCTGCCGGCTGTGGCGGCAAGATTGGCCGGCGGCGTGGGCGCAAGGCTGTTGATCTGCAACCAGTGCAGATTAAAGCCCGGGCTGTTGATCACGGTGCGGATCGAAGATGTCGTCGAGGCGTTGGTGAAAGCTCGTGCCGGCAACGTGGCCCATGTCTGCCAGCCGCCTGTGTTGGGGACGGAAATGTTGCCGGTGACATTGCTGCCGCCCACTTCAACATAAAAGTTGCCTCCTGCGCCATTCGCGGCCACTCGCGGTGCGATGGAGAACGGCCCGGCTGGAATGGTCACGGAATATTTCATCCAATCGCCCGCGTCGAGCCAGCCGACGTCGTAGCCGATGCTCGGCGCAGTGTCGCCGCAAGCTTCGATGTCCACAGAGTCGTTGCGATACGCGTTCCCGGTGTTGTAAGGGCTGTTTGTGGTTTGATCGAGATATGCTTCACCGGGCCGGCCCAGGTCGTAGTTGGCGGCGAAAATGATTCCCGGAACAGATTGATTGGTGAACGGCAGCGTCGTGCCTGACGTATTCGGGCGGATCAATGCGTCAATCACGTCGGGATGCACAACGCAGTTTTCATAACGCGAGGCTTGCGCGAGTGCGAGCAATGAACTCATCGCGTCGTTCGTCGTCGGGCGTGCACCGGTATTGTTCCAGTAATTGAGGATGGCCTGGTAGCCGGCGGGTTTCTGGACGATGACCGGCCCGGCGATCGTGCCTATTTTTTTCCACGGCCACCAAGCCCAGCCGATGTTGGCCTCCTGAGCGTATCGCACGGTGTCGCGAAACCATTCGTTCGAGTTCTCGCCGGATTCGCCGAGCCAGACGGGCATGTTCCATTGATTACGTTTGTCCACCCAGGGCTGAAACGAGGCCGCAGTGGGCGAGTCCCAGTATTTGTGGAAGCTGATGACGAGGTTGTCGTCCCACGCGGGCAGGATGCCGCTGTAGTTTCCCGCCCAGCAGTTGCCTTCGAGAATGATCATGTGATTCGTGTCCACCTGTCGGATGGCGGCGGTGATGTCCATGAGCAACTGTCGCAACGGCGCGTTGGTCTGGTCGTTGCAGCCGTTGATGTTGGCATTGTTCTCAAATGTCCAGTTCGGCTCGTTGATGAGATCGTAACCGGCGATGTTTGTGCGGTTGGAATATCGCGTTGCGATCTCCTTCCACAAGGCGACGAGCTTGGTGCGGTTGGTGGAATTTTCCCAAAGCGACGGTGCTGGCGGATTGTAATCCGAGATCGGCTGGTCGTAGCCCTGACCGCCGGGACATCCGTGCATGTCGAGGATCAGATAAACGTGATGCGTCTCGCACCACGAAAGCAAATCGTCCACGAGCTTGAATCCGTTGGTCAGCCAGGTGTTTTGCCCGGGAACAGTCTCCTGTTCGATGGGCAGCGTGAACAAGTTGTAATGCATCGGCAGGCGGATGGAATCGAAACCCGCCGCCGCAAGCGCCATCACATCCACTTCGCGCATGTAATTCGTCAGCCACGAAGCATAGAACGTTTGCATGTTCGCCATGCCGACGAGTTCCGCGATTCTTGTCTTGAGTTGCTGCTGGTTGTTGGCGACGGATGAAGCGTCCATCATGTAAGGCTCTTGAAGCATCCAGTTGCCGAGGCCGATGCCACGCAACAAAAGATTATTGCCCTGCGCATCCACGATCCGTTGACCCGAAGCGCGCACGAAGCCGGGCAGATCGCGCTGCTTCGTGACTTGCACATAATTCAAGTTTTGTCCTCCAACGGCGAATATCAGTCGCAAGGTCTGTGTGCCTGCGCGCAACACGATGTTGCTGATCGTGACGCTTTGCCATGTCTGCCAGCCTCCGGTCAATGGCGTGGTCAGCGCGCACAGCGGGATGCCATCGAGTGTTGCCTGGATGCTGCCCGGGCCGTTGGCGGACGCAACGCGGAAGGAAAGTTGATACACCGCCGAGGTCTGGACGTTGAGTGTGTAGTTCAGCCACTCGCCCGATGCGATGTAGCCGACATTGTAGCCGACGCCAATATCAGAACAGGCCTCGATGTCCACGTCGTCGCTTCGGTAAGCGCCGCCGGAGTTCCCGGCGGTGGTGTCGTAATAAGAAACGCCCACGCCGTTGGTGTCGTAATTTTCCGCCTCAATCCTGCCAGGCACGGGTATGGGACGTACGACTTGTGCAAATGTGTCATGTCCGAGCAACAGCACGAGCGCGCCGCACAGTCGCAAGACACGGGCGCATCCGCCGGGAACACCCGTACGGCGGGCATTCTCCGAACTTTGGCGGGTCATTCGGATGCGCAACCTCATTGACTTATGATTCAGGTCAGGCTGGATGTTTTTGATCTCGCCGCGATTACGAAATGAATCGTAGGCTGTTGCGCAGCGACCGTCATCCCCCAAAAGAGGGATGCGGTTTGTCCGGACATCTGCGATGCCTTTGTCGGAACAGGTCACCCAACGCTTGCCGATGCCGGGTTCGGTGAACATTACCCAGTCTGTTGGTCGGAGCGGAGAAAGTCCAAGTCCATATCGCCATGAACAAAATGATTCTGCTCGGA
>CAZFNB010000506.1:0-2729 GCA_964520235.1 uncultured Bifidobacterium sp.
TCACCGTCACCGAGCCCAACACCCGCCTCGCGACGCGCAACTGCCAGAACGTCATGTCCGAAACACTGAGGCGATCTTCCCGACGCCTCGTGCCCGGCAACGGCAGGTCATCGGACTCCCAGTTGCCGGTGATGACGCGGTTCCCCTCCGGCGTGAACTCGACGCCGCGCGAGTCGAACAACTGGACTTTCATGGTGGCATCAGCGGCATTCACCTGCCATCTGTCACGTGGCGCATGAATCGTCAGCGCGTCGTTCGTCCCCCGGCTCGATTGATAAAACGTCACGTCGCGAAGCTCCTGATCTTTTTTGCCGCCGATGTAGATGACCACACCGGGAATGTCCTTGATGAACGCACCCTCCGGCAGTTGGAAGCCGGAAATCTCCGCCGTGAACCGTGTGACAAGTTTGTTGAACGCCACGCGGGCGCGCGGTGCGATTTCCATGTTCACCAGCGCGCTCACGGCGCACAGCACGAGACTCAGCACAAGAATCGGAGCAACGAGGGACAGCAGGCTTACGCCACCGGCACGGGCCGCCGTCAATTCCTGATCCGCGCTGAACCGGCCAAACACGAGCAGTGTGGCGGTGAGCAGCGCCATCGGCAGCGCGAACACCCACACGTAGGGGATCAACAATCCGACGGCCTGCGCAAACGTATCGAACGCCGCCTGCCCGTTCATCAGCATCGGGAGCATGTCCTTGAACACGTTGCCAAGCAGCAGCACGAACGTGAAGACCAGCATCGTCATCACCAATGAAGCGACGACCTGGCGCAGGAGATATTTATGGAGCGTCTTCAAAGACCGCGCGCAATCTGCAATTTCAGCGCGCCGGAAACAATGAAAGAATCATCGCTCCCAACGCCACGTGCTATTGCTTGGGCAGGAAGATGACCGGCTCGCTGCGCCCGCGGCGTGAACTGCGGATCCAATCCCCCGCATCGTAGAACGCGATCCAGATCATGAAACTGATGAGCATCACGGCGAATCCGTTCTGGATGTAGATGAGAATCTTTGGACTGACCGAGCGTCGCCGGATCATTTCGATCAACGACAATAAAATGTGTCCGCCATCCAGCACCGGCAACGGAAGCATGTTGAGCATGGCGAGATTGACATTGAGCACGACGCTGAACCACAGCACAAGCCGCCAGCCATCGTCGTCCTCGAACAAGTTCGTATAGACACGGATGATCATGACCGCGCCGCCGAGTTGTTGCGCGCCGATGTCGGTCTTGCGCGAGAAAACCGCGCTGACGGTGGCAAAAATCTGGTTCGCACTGGCCTTGATCTGTTCCCACGGCCCAGGATGGACCAACATACGGTTCGTGTTGCCAAGCCAGACGATGCCGAAAATGGGCGGCGCGTTCGTGGGCAGGTTCGGTTTTTCCGCCATCAACGACTTGTCGAATGTTTCGGTGCCGCGTCGAATCGTGATCGTGATCGGCCCGGCACTTTGATTCGTCATCATTTCCTCGGCGTGCTCGACGGCTTCGATGCTGTAAATCTTGTCGCCGTTCACGGCGGTGATCTCGTCTCCGTGCTTCAATCCGATCCGGTCGGCCGGACTGTTTGTGAGAACACTTGAAATGATGGCGCTGGAGGTGGGCGCGACCAGAATCTGCCGCAACGCCTTGCGCTCATACCATTTTGTCTCCCGTTTGATGGGAGTCGCGTAAGCCACGCTCTCGGTGTCTCCACGCTTGTACTTGATGGCGATGTTCGTCCCCGTGCTCGTGATGATGCGCCACTTGACGCTGTCTTCCGTGGGCTGGCCGTAGGAGTTGACAACTTGATCGTCAATTTGCGTGATGCGATCTCCCGGACGCAACCCGGCCTTCCATGCCGGGCCATCGGGAATCACCCAGCCGATCACCGGCTCGTCCCCCTCCACAGGCACGGGCTTGCCGACCTTCCAGACGATGACGGCGAAAAGCACCGCGAGCAGGAAACTGAACAGAGGCCCGGCAAACGCCACGATGATCTTGTCAATCGGCGACACGGGCGACAGCGGCTCTTTTTCGTCACCCGCCTTGCCCTCGATCATTTCCATCGAGGCCATCTGCGGGAGTGACACGTAACCGCCGGCGGGAATCCAGCCGAGCGCATATTCGACCCCGTTGATCTTTGCCTTCCAGATCGGCTTGCCGAACCAGATGGCGAAACGTTCCACCTTCAATCCGCGCCAGCGCGCGGCAAGGAAGTGGCCGAGTTCATGGACGAAGATGAGCAGGTTGAGCGCGAACAGCGCCTCAAGCACGGTAAAGACGACTTTCAGTATGGACATGATGTTTTCAGCTTCGCCCCAAACCCGGAGCGCGGGGACTATACCAGCCAAATCCGTGCCCGCAACAACACAGACGCCCGCAAAATTCCACGCCTATTTCCCAGCCTCCAACCGCGCCCATCTGTCCGCTTCCAGGATTTGCTCCAGCGTGGGATGGGACACGACACGGTGCGCGTCCATCGTGCGGCGGACGGTTTCGGTGATCTGCGGGAAGTTGATGTTGCGATTCACGAACGCTTCGACCGCGATTTCGTTCGCAGCGTTCAAAACGGCGGGTAACGTGCCACCCACCTCCCCCGCCCTGCGCGCGAGCTCGATGGCGGGAAAACGTTCCACGTCCGGCTCCTCAAACGTAAGGCTGCCGATCTTTGGGAAATCTGTCTGCACGCGCCCGCTTGCGGCACGGTCGGGATACGTGAGCGCGTATTGGATGGGCAGACA
>CAZFNB010000507.1:0-2728 GCA_964520235.1 uncultured Bifidobacterium sp.
GCCCGAGCGGAACGAGGATCGAGATCCAGAATGCAGCCAGCAGTTGACGCAACAATAACGTCAACCAGAGCGCGCCCGAGGCGACCGCCAGACCCGAGACAGCCGAGGTACCCAAAACCCCCAGACTATCCCGCCACGGGTAAAATGGGACACAGGTCGCCAACACCACGAGCAATACCGATGCGACGGTGAAACCCAACACGATCAGCTTTACGCTCCAGAACTCCCGCCGCGACCGCGGCTGGGCGAGCAGCAACTGGAACGCTCCCGCTGCGAATTCGCGTCCGAAGGTGGAAAGCCCCAGGAACGCACAACTGATGGGAACGGTGAAAAGGGCGAAGCCAACATGCGTCTGCAGGCGTTGTTGATCGTAAACAAAAGCTCCAATCACAAAAGGCAGAACACACAACCCGACAGCCGCCAGCCAGGCGGGCAGCATCAACCGGAGTTCCTTGCGAATGAGCGCGCTCATGAGTTTGTTTTCGTAAGTGTTTTCGACGCGACAAAGATTTCCTCCAGCGTCAACGACTCGGTTTGCAGGTCTTCGGGTTGATGCGCCTTCAATCTCGCGACGAGCTGATCGCTGTCGCCGTTGGCGAGGATTTCGAGTTCGCGTCCACTTTGCTTCACTCTCAACGAGCCTGGCAGATCGAGTTTCGCGGGAGCTTGAGCGAAGCGGGCGCGGATTTTCTTGAAGCGATCGCGTGCAGCGTCAGCTTCCATCGTCAGCAACTCGCGGCCTTCCTCGATGATGGTGAATTCGTCAATCAAGCCCTCGAACTCCGAGATGAGATGCGTGGAGACAAACACCGTACGGCTGCCGGGATCGCCGGATTGATAAGCGCCGATGACGGTCTCGATGAATTCGCGGCGTACGATGGGGTCGAGACCGGAGGTTGGTTCGTCGAGCAGGAGCAACTCCGGTTCGGGACAAATCGCGCCGATGAGCGCCAGCTGTGTCTTCTGTCCTTTCGACATCGAAGTGGCCTTCTGATCCTGCTTGAGTCCGAAGCGTTTCAACAGGTCGGCTTCAATGTCACGATTCCAATTCGCACGGAAAGACGCGAGATAATCCAGCGTGTCACGCACCGTCATCCACGGATAAAACGCCACGGCATCCGGCACGTAGGCAATACGTGATTTGACGGCGACCTCGTCCTTTTGCGGGTCGAGTCCGAACACCCGCACGCTGCCGCTGGTGGGACGAAGCAGATTCAGCAGGCACTTGATGGTGGTGGTTTTGCCCGCGCCATTGCGACCAAAGAAGCCGTAACAGCGACCCGGCTGCACGCGCAAGCTGAGGCCGTTGACGGCATCGTGCTTTCCGTAGCGGCGCACGAGATTGTTGATTTCGATGACGGGCGTCTGGTTCATGGTTTTTCCTTTTTGCTCTCGAAGTAATCCAGTCGCTCTTTCACCAACGCGAGGAAATCTGCGCGTTCGACTTGCAGGTGGTGCGCAGTGACAACAGCTTCATCTATCTCCTTGAGCAGAATCTTCTGGCGCACGGGCTTGGTGAACGGCGTGTTGCCATTCTTGAGAAAACAGCCTTTGCCGGGAACGGTTTCAATGACACCCTGGCTTTCCAGCTCGGCGTAAGCCTTGGCGACGGTGTTGCGGTTCACGCGCAACTCCTCGGCAAGCTGGCGCACAGACGGCAGCGGCGCACCTGCGCGTAATCCACCGGACGCGGCGGCGTAACGCACCTGATCCACCAGTTGCAGGTAGGGCGACTTGCCGGTCTTGAAATCAATGTGAAACATCATAGCCGTTTTCTGTCATAGGACACTATGACAGTTGGAATCCGGCGTCAACATATTTTTTCGGGAGCGCAGACTTTTTATGGCGAAGCGGGGACGGGTGCGGCGGGTGGTGCGTTTGTGGCGGGCGCGGGTGGAGGGAACAATTCCTCCAGCGTGCGGATGGGATGCAACGGCATCATCAGAAGTTTCGGGATGTAGAGAGGTTCGAGTTTCGGGTCGTTGAGCCGGCCCGTGACCTTGTATTCAAACATTTTCGTCACGGGCCAGAGGACGACACTGACCATGCGACCGATAAGCCAGGTGTCGCGGAACAATTCCGCCTCGACGCGGGCGTTGATCTGGCCGTTGAAATTAACCGTTCCCTTGTATTGCAGGCGCGACGCTGGCGTGCGCATTTCGAGGTTGCTCGAATGAATGATGCTGTTGGTGATGGTATATTTCGCCGTGGCTTCAGTGATGCGCGTGCTGCCGAGGCCGGGAACGATGGCGTCGAGTGGTTTCGAGAGAATGCCGAACGCGGGGAACGACCAGATCAAGCCGTCGCGCAGTTGCGCGTGACCGTGGCCATTCCACGAACCGTTGTCATCACTGTTGGCGTTGGTGACGGCAAGCGTGCCGCTGAGTTGTCCTTCGAGAGAATTGGTGGGCGAGTAAAGATCAGCCAGCAGCAGATGCAGATTGGAGTTCGTGGTATTGAGAGTGAAGGCGAAATCAGTCCCGGGAGTCGCGGCGAAGTTGAATGACGCGTCGCCGTCCGCCCAGCCTTCGTAAAAGACCATCTGCATGTTTGTCAGCACGAGCGAATCTCCCATCCAGTGAACGTGCCCGCGAATCTGCGGCACGTGAAATCGCCACCACTCGAACGGCCCGCCGTCGAGATCAAAGTGAACGTCCACGTCGTGCGCGCCACGAAGTGAAACGTAGCCATTCACCCGGGCCTTCGGCGGGTTGACAAAGCGATACGG
>CAZFNB010000508.1:0-2712 GCA_964520235.1 uncultured Bifidobacterium sp.
CACCCAATGCACGCGCGACGCGATCCAGGAAATCGGCCTCACGAATGCCCGCCACGATTTGATCTGCGTCCACCTGCATGACCCGCGCGAGAGTTCGTTGCCGACTGCCGGATTGTTGACCATCGAGGACGCGGAGACGGGTGAGTTGCTGGAACTGGATACGAATCGCGCCTCCGTGCGAAATGAATTTTCACGGAACAACACTGAGCGCCTCGCCGAACTGGATCGCGCGTTACGGCACGCCGGAGTGGATACGTTGCGACTCAGCGCGGAGCAACCGTTCGCGCAGACGCTGCAAAGTTTTTTTGAGTTGCGACGCGGGAGGAGGCGAGGGTGAACGGGCGAAGGAAGAATGATGAAGGAAGAATGATGAAACACTTTGCGGTGGTTTCACTGTTCTGCGCTGCCCTTCTTTCTTCGCCTGCATTTGCCCAATCCACCAATGACATTCCACCACTGCGACCGGCGTTGCCAGAAATCCCGCCGACGGTTTGGGAGCAGCATGGAATGTTAATCATTGTTGTGAGCGTGCTGACGCTGGCATTGGTGGTGGGGGTGATCTGGTGGTTGCTTCAACCGAAACCAGTCGTGCCCGTGCCGATTGAGATTCAAACCCGGCGCGAGTTGGAAGCGCTTGGTCGCGAGCCGGAGAATGGCAAGACGCTGAGTCGGTTGTCGCAGTGTTTGCGAAAGTATTTTGCCGGGGTGTTTGGATTGCCGGCAGGGGAAATGACGACGACGGAGTTCAGTCGTGAATTGTCGGCCAATGAAAAGGCCGGGAGCGAACTGGCTTTGGCGGTGGTGGATTTTCTGCGGCGGGCAGACGAACGAAAATTTGCGCCAGGAGCGAACGTGGAAAGTGGTGCGGTTCGACAGGCGGTTGAACTCTTTGAACGAGGCGAAAAACGGCGCGTCGAACTGCGGCAAGCTGTGGTTGCAAAATGAACAGCAACTTCGAGATCCAATATCCGTGGGTGCTGGCGTTGCTGGCGTTGCTGCCGGTGTATGCATTTCTACGCGGGCGCACAGGCAAGCATTCGGCGCTGACATTTCCCAGCGCCGAAATCGCCCGTGCCGCCGGGGCAACGGCCCGTGCGGCAGCGGGGCGGTTGTTGCTCTTCCTGCGTCTGCTGGTGGTTGCCCTCGTCATCACGGCACTGGCCGGGCCGCGCTTTGCAAATGATCGCACAGAGACGCAGGCCAGTGGCGTGGACATCATGCTCGCGTTGGATTTGTCGTGGAGCATGATGGCGCTGGACATGAGCGGGCCGAGCGAGCGCGTGACGCGGTTCGACATCGCGTCAACAGTCCTCGAAGAATTCATCCGCAAACGGGCGAGCGACCGCATCGGTCTGGTGGTTTTTTCCGCCGTGCCGTATCTGGCCAGCCCGCCGACCCTCAACCACGACTGGTTGATTGAAAATCTCCGGCGGCTTCACGTCGGAATGATCCGCGAACTTGGCACCGCCATAGGCGATGCCACGGCGTCCGCAGCGAAGCGGTTGAAGGAAGCCAGGGACAGCAAGAGCCGCCTCATCATCCTGCTCACGGACGGCGACAACAACAAGGGCGAGATAGATCCCGTGCCCGCCGCACAACTTGCCGCCGCGCTCGGTGCGAAGGTTTACACCATCGGCATCGGAGTCGAAGAGCCATGCCAGTTGCCCGCGTTCGATCCCGCGACAGGCAGGCTGCAATTGCAGAACGGGCAGGTGGTGCCGACGCTTGTGTTGCAGCCGGCGAACTATTCCGTGCTGGGCAAGATGTCCGCGCTGTCGCGCGCCAGATCGTACCGCGCAAAAAATCTCGGCGAACTTCAGAGCATCTATGAGGAGATTGACCGCCTTGAAAAAACCGAGGTGAAACTGCGGCGGTTCACAACCTACACGCCGTTGTTTCAATGGCCGCTGCTGACGGCCCTCGGCCTGTTCGCACTGGAACTGGTGCTGGCAAACACGAGATTCAGGAGGGTGCCATGAATTTTGCCGCTCCTCATTTCGCCGAACCCCGCTGGCTCTGGCTGGCAACGCTTGGTCCGATGCTCCTGGTGGTATTGCAGATTTACGCGGCGCGCACGCGGCGCCGGCAGCTTGCGCAGATCGCGGACGAATCCTTTCTCGCCACGTTGACGCGCTCGCACAGTCCGGGCAGGCGTATTTTCAAGGACATGTCCCTGGTGTTTGCGCTCACAGCGATGGGGCTGGCCATGGCGCGTCCGCAGTGGGGCGAACTGGAACTCGCGGGCGAGGAACTGGGAGAGGACATCGTGTTCGCGATGGATTGCTCCCGCAGCATGCTGGCGGCGGACGTTTCACCGAATCGCCTGGAGCGCGCGAAAATGGCGGTGGCGGATTACGTGCGGCATCATGCGCGCGGGCGTGTGGGACTGGTGGCGTTCGCGGGCCAGGCATTTCTGCAATGCCCGCTCACTTTCGACCACGATGCTTTCGACGATACATTGCGGGCGCTGGATGGCAGGGCCATCCCCGTTCAGGGCACTGACATCGGCCGCGCGTTGGACGAGGCTTATCGCGCGATGGAAAAGATGGACCGGCGCAAAGTCGTCGTGCTGCTGACGGACGGGGAGGACCTGGAAAAATCGGGCGCACAGATGGCGATGAAGCTCGCTCGCGAAGGCGTCGTGGTGTTCACGATCGGCGTCGGCACACAGGCGGGCGCGGAAATCCGCATCATCAACGAACGCGGAGCACC
>CAZFNB010000509.1:0-2712 GCA_964520235.1 uncultured Bifidobacterium sp.
TTTTATCCCCTCTGGCCGCGATTCACCCGGCGGATGAATCAGTTGGTGACAGTAGCGCCACTGTTTTCGCCGGCTAAATGGCCGGGGGCGTCTCACCCCTCTCGGCAAACCAATGGCGCAGGAAAACAAGATCGGCGGCATCCTTCTCCCGATGCGTCACCGCTTTCATCCGCCACAGCAAACGCGGTGAAGCGAACGGAATCGGCACTCCGTCCACCTCGCGGATGACGACATCTTTCGCGGCTTCGGCGTAATCAATGCCGCCCGCGGAGCGCATCAAGTCCACGAGAATTTCGTCCCCAACCCTGATGACGTTGTATTGCTGAAGCTCGCCGGGCTGAAGTTCGCGAACCGCGTTATCCGGCAGCGTCGCGAGGGCGGCGTAAACCTTGGCTTCATTTTCCAAATCCACCGCCACCATCAGATCAACGTCGGTTGTAACCCGGGGCATTCCCGCAGAGATAATTGCGAATCCACCGACAACGACATACTTCGCGCCGCGCTTGTTCAACTCGCTACAAAGTTTTACGAGGTCGGCTTGCAGCGGGGGACGGCTTATCAAGTCGTTGGAAGACTGGCCCGTGCCAGCATTTTGTTCATCCATGCGTCAGCCTCCTCGTGTGTTTTGAAACGATAGACACCTTTGCGTGCCCACTGGTGCTTGAAAGTTTTGTGCAATTCCGCCCCGAGCACCTGCAATCTCATGCCAGTCTCCCACCCATCCGGCGTGCCCGTCCGCCTGCCAACGAAGCGATCAATCTTTTCCTCAACATTGATAAACGGCTGTTTCACGATGGACAATCATAAGTCGTGAATGCGGGCCGCGCAAGCATCACAGATTTCACTCTCATTCCACGCGCGACTCCGCTACGCTGCATAAGTCGCCAAGGCGACATTGCATGACACCAAAACCTTTTTCCGAACTCGGCCTCTCGCCCGAACTGCTCAAGGCCATTGATAAACTCGGCTTCGAGCAGGCCTCGCCCATCCAGGCTGAATCAATTCCTGTGCTGATGACCGGGCGTGACATCGTCGGCCAATCACAGACCGGCTCAGGCAAGACCGCCGCGTTCGCCATTCCAGCCATCGAGAAGACCGATCCGAACATCCGCGCCGTGCAGGTGTTGATCCTTTGCCCCACGCGCGAACTCGCCGTCCAGGTCTCCGAGGAAATCCACAAGCTCGCGTTGTTCAAGCGCGGCATCCAGGCATTGCCGATCTACGGCGGGCAATCCTACGAACGCCAGTTCTACGGGCTCAAACAAGGCGCACAGATCGTCATCGGCACGCCGGGCCGCATCATGGATCACATGCGTCGTGGCACGTTGCGGCTCGACACGGTGAAACTCGTCATCCTCGACGAAGCGGATGTGATGTTGAACATGGGTTTCCGCGACGACATCGAAACGATCTTGAAAGACGCGCCGAAGGAGCGGCAGACGGTGTTCTTCTCCGCCACGATGCCGAAACCGATCCGCGACCTGATCGAGAAGTATGCGTGCAATCCGCAAAACGTGCGCATCGAACAGAAGGCGATGACGGTCTCAACCGTCGAGCAGGTGTATTACGAGGTGGATCGCCGGTTCAAGATCGAGTTGCTTACGCGGTTGATTGACATCCACGATCTCAAGCTCGGTATCATTTTCTGCAACACCAAGCGCATGGTGGATGATCTCGTGGATCATCTCGAAGCGCAGGGTTACATGGCCGACCGTCTGCACGGCGACATGACGCAAGCGATGCGCGATCGCGTCATGAACAAGTTCCGCAAGTCGGGCATGGAATTTCTCGTCGCCACGGACATCGCCGCGCGCGGCATTGACGTGGACGACGTGCAAGTGGTGTTCAACTACGATCTGCCTTACGACGTGGAGGATTACGTGCATCGCATCGGTCGCACGGGCCGGGCGGGTCGGAGTGGTCGTGCGATCTCGTTCGTGTCCGGGCGCGAGATGTTTCAGATCCGCAACATTGAGCGCTATACGAATCAGCGCATCCATCGCTCGCGCATTCCGACGGAAGCTGAAGTCGAAGACGCGCGGGAAAATCTTTTCATCGGAAAAATCCGCGCCACGCTTCAAGCCGGAGAATTCAAACGCAACGATCACCTGATTGAGCATTTGCTCGAAGAAGGATTTTCCTCCACCGATATTGCGTCTGCGTGCATTTCGCTGTTGCAAAGCGGCGAAGGCGAAGCGCGTCCCAACACCGAAGAATACGAACGTCCGCAGCGCGAGGAACGTTTTGATCGCGCTGGTTATCGCGACGACCGCCGCGAGCGTTATGACGATCGTGGCCCGCGCTTCGAGCGTCGTGAACGCGCAGACCGCCCATCGCGATACGAAGAACGTCCGTCAGCGGCAGTCAGGGCGCGCAGTCCACTGCGCGCCGAAGTTCCGCAAACCGCAAGCGCTCCGCAAGGAGTGACGCGCCCTGCCGCTGGAGCTCCGAGCACTGCTTCGGCCAGTCCCGAAAAACAGTCGTCACCAAAACCAGCGTCTGTAGTTCAAGTCGCGCAAGAGTCCGTTGCTCCGAAAGCAGATGTTGCCCGAGCCGGGTCGGAATCCGGCGCTCCGACGAAGCAAGCCAAACCCGCGCCGGAGAAAACTTATTCCGACGAGGAGATTCTCGCTTCGGTGAAAAACTCTGAATCGACGGAACGTAAATCCGGTTCGCAAAAAAACCTCCCGCCGTGGGCGAACAAGAAACGTG
>CAZFNB010000510.1:0-2707 GCA_964520235.1 uncultured Bifidobacterium sp.
AGTTCTGAAATGCGCTGAACAACTCGCTTAAACTATCGGACAAACTATGCGCGCCGCCGACTCCTTGGGCCGCCGTGCTGCCTTCCGCGCCGCTGGCCGTGGTGTCAATCTGCGTCCCGAGCGCGGCCTGGGCGTATTGCAAGGCGAGCTGCACGGACTGGAGCAGGCCGCGATTGCTGGCCTCGGCCTGAAGCTGGTCGTCGAGCACCGCACTGCGCATCTGGGTGATGGCGATGGCGTCCGCACCGGTGCCTTGCGGCCCCATTTCGGACTGGATGGCGATGGACGAGGCGATGGCCACGCGTTGGCGGGCGTACGCGGGATTGTTGACGTTGGCCAGATTCTGGCCCGCCACTTCCACGCCGGCCCGCTGGGCGTTCATCGCCCGCGCGCCCATGCCTAATACGCCAAAGAGTCCGAGCATAAATCAGCCGATCGCTTGATAGATGGCGTGCGCCGGGAAATTTCCGGAACTGACACTGCCTTTTTCTGTGTAAACCGGGCTTGTGCCGCCCGGAACGAGATTGCCGAGCAACCGGCTCATCATTTCCAACGACCGGCACAACATGATGTGATTCTGGCGCGAGCGCTGGTGGATGCGCCCGAGCGATTCGTTGTTCTCCTGGATCAACGCCTGCACCAACGGCCGGTAGTTCTCCGGCAGTTTTGGAATGATCTCTGCGAACGACGCATCGCCGGCCAGCCCGACGGAACGAGCCACCTCCGCCTGCAACTCGACGCGGCTGTGGCGGGACAGATGCATCGCCTGGCTCTGGACTTCGATGCCGCCGGTGGCTTCGAGCAACTCCTCGGAGCGGCGGCTCATCACACATTCCTGCTGCTGGTCCAGACGCGCCAGCATTTCGCCGTATTGCTGGAGTTCGTCGCGCAGGGCTTGAATCAAATTTTCAAGAGCGTCATTCATACTTTGGAAGTGGCTGCGGTGGGCGTGGAATCCGTCTTAAGTTCGTGCTGTAATTGTTTCGACAAAACCCGGCTCAACCCGAAACCGCCCGCGCGGCTCATCTGATCGGCCAGATTGTTCGTGATCATGTCCTGATAAATTCCGTCGCTCGACGACTCGGGGTTCGCCGAGGATTTGAAAAGGGTCTTGGTGGCGTCCGTCAAAATCTGCCGGAGCAACACGGCTTCAAACTGCCGCGTCGCCTCCGCGGTCTTCTCCTTTTCGGTGACCTGCGGGTTGTTCGCCAGTTTCTCCAGCGGGAGATCGGCGGCGCGGACGTGAGATTGGAGTGCGGAAATGTTCATCAACGCATGATCAATTCGGCCTGCAACGCACCGGCCTGTTTCATCGCCTGAAAGATCGCCATCATGTCGCGCGGCGTCACGCCGATGGCGTTCAAACCCGCCGCCACCTTCTCGATGGTCGGCATCTCCTGCAACGTCACGAAGTGCGCCTTCTTCTCCTGCACGTTGGTGTCGGTGCGCGTCGTCGTCGCCGTGTTGCCGGTCTGACTGAAAGCGTTCGGCTGCGAAACCTCATCCGTGTTGGCGATGGAAATGGTCAGCTCGCCATGCGACACCGCGCAGGGCGCGATGCGGATGCGCGAGGTGGCGACAATCGTGCCGGTGCGTTCATTGACAATGATGCGCGCGGGAACATCCGGCTGCACTTCGATGGCTTCCACGACCGACAGAAAATTCACGGGCGAGTTCTGGTGTCCTTCCGGAACGCGGATGCGGATCGAGGTGGAATCCACCGCTTCCGCGCTGTTGGTGAACACCGCATTCACGGCCGCCGCGAGCCGGGCGGCGGAGGTAAAGTCCGGCTCGCGCAGCAGCAATTCGATGTGGTTGTTGCGGACGATCTGCATCGGAATTTCGGCTTCCACCAGCGCGCCACCAGCGATCTGCGCGACCGTCGGATGATTCTTCTGCACGCTGCCGCCGCTGTTGCCGCCGATGAAGCCACCGACCGCCAACGTGCCTTGCGCCACGGCATAAACCTGCCCGTCCGCACCGAGCAACGGCGTCTGCATCAGCACGCCGCCCTGCAAACTCTTCGCATCGCCGAGCGTGGAGATTGTCACGTCCAGCCGCGTGCCGTTCTTCACGAAGGCGGGAATGTCCGCCGTGACCATGACCGCCGCGACGTTCTTGGAAGACAGCGACGCAGCGGGCACGGTGAGGCCGAAGCGTTGCAGCATGTTCGCGATGCTTTGGATCGTGTAGATCGGATTCTTGTCGCCGTCGCCCGCCAGACCGGTGACGAGACCGTAGCCGACGAGCTGGTTGTCGCGCGCCCCGGCGAGGATGGTCAGATCCTTGATGCGCGAGCCGACCGCCAGGGCATCAACGCCAGCGAACAGCAGCGCGAGCAGGAGACTGATGAAGATGGAGCGTCGCATGATCACAAATCAGAAGGGAGAGACCTTTTCCCAGATGCGGGTGAACCAACCTTTGCGTTGATTGTCAGTGACGGCGCCAGAGGAGACATACTTGATCGTCGCGTCGGCCACGTTGTAGCTGTAAATCGTGTTGTTCGGGGCGATGTCGTCCGGGCGGATCACGCCGCGCAGAACGGCTTCCTGGGTTTCCCCGGCGAACGACGTGGTGCGGCGGCCTTCGACCACGAGATTGTTGTTCGGCAGCACGTCCACGATGCGCACACTGATGCGCGCGGTGATTTTCTCCGAGTTGCTGATCTTGCCACCACCATCGAAGCTCTGGGCGGATTGCAATTTCA
>CAZFNB010000511.1:0-2703 GCA_964520235.1 uncultured Bifidobacterium sp.
CCGTTCATCCTGATTGATCTCGTGGTGGCGACGGTGCTGATGAGCATGGGCATGATGATGATGCCGCCCGCGACGATTTCCCTGCCGCTGAAAATCCTCCTGTTCGTTCTTGTGGACGGATGGGAACTGATCGTGCGCTCGCTGGTGTTGAGCTTCGGTGGTTGAAGAAAGGCAACATGAATCCTGAATTCTCGGTTGAATTGATCAAAAACATGATGTTCCAGGCGGTGACGCTTGCCGCTCCGATCCTTCTCACGGTGATGACCATCGGCCTTGGCATCAGCCTGTTTCAAGCGGTGACTTCAATTCAGGAGCAAACGCTTACGTTCGTGCCCAAGGTGCTCGGCGTGGTGGCCTTGCTGGTGGTGTTGCTGCCGTGGATGCTGCGATCGCTCATCGAATTCACGCGCGCGGTCCTGGAACGGATTCCCACAATGACCGGTTGATCCTGCGATTTTTTGACATTGAACTCGGAACTGACAGTCTGGTTTCTCGTTTTCACCCGCGTCGGTGCGATGCTGGCGGTGACGCCGTTGTTTTCATCTCAAACGATTCCCATCCAGCTCCGCATCGCGCTGGGTGCGCTTGTGGCCTTTCTCGTCACGCCGTTGTTGCCCGCGTTTCCGGGTGCTGATGTGCTTTCAATCTGGACGCTGGTGCGAATGCTGTTCGTGGAGGCAAGCACTGGATTTCTGCTCGGCTTCGTGTGCCGGTTTGTTTTTTACGCGCTGGAAATAGCCGGTGGTTTTGTCGCCACGGAAATGGGCCTGACGATGCCGGCGGAGTTCAACCAGGTCACAGGAATGGCGATGTTCGTGCCCGGGCTGATCCTCTACTGGCTCGCCACGATGCTGCTTCTGACCCTGAACCTGCATCACTGGATCATCGCGGGCTTCGAGCGCAGCTACTCGATTGTGCCGATGGGCGGCGCGCACCTGAGCGAAGCATTGCTGGTGGATGTCGTTTCGCGCAGCGGAAACATCTTTCTCATCTCGCTCCAGATTGCCGCGCCCGTGATGGCGGTTTCATTTCTCGTCACGCTCGTGTTCGCGGTGCTGAGTCGCGCCGTGCCGCAGATGAACGTTTTTTCGGAGAGCTTTCCCGTCCGAACGCTCGTCGGGTTGGTGACGTTCGGGCTGACCTGCACGTTCATGGGGCAACACATCGCCAATTACCTCCGCCGCCTGCCGGAGGACATGATGAGTGTCTCACGTCTGGCGGGTGGATGAACTGATTTTCACAGCGAATGGCCAATCATCACACAGGCGAAAAAACAGAGAAGCCGACACCACGCAGGCTGGAGGAGGCGATCAAGCACGGTCAGTTCCCGCGCAGCGCGGAGGTGCAGACGGTGTTCGTGTTGGTGGGTGGACTTGTCGCTTTCAAAATGCTCGGTGGCGATGTGTGGCAGCGGTTTGTCAGCACGCAAACCTCCGTGCTCGGGCACTTGCACGAAATCCCCGTCACGTTGGATGCGATGCAGGGCTACGCGGTGCAGGCCGCGATGGTTTTTGCCGCGTGCGTCGGGCCGGTGGTTGTCGCCACTTGCGCCGGAGGTCTGCTCGCGGGAGGAATTCAAAACCGCTTTCAGACCGCATCCGAGGCATTGACGCCGAATTGGGAGCGGCTCAATCCCGTCGAGGGGTTCAAGCGCGTTTTCTCCGGTCGCTCGCTCGTGCCGACGACGATTGCGCTGATCAAAATGTCCATCATCGCGCTGCTGACCTATTCGCAGGTAAAAAAACTTCTCGCGGATCCGATCTTTTACACGGCGGTGGACGTGGCGCGTATCGGGCAATTTCTGGCGGAAGCCGCGTTCGGCATCACCTGGCGAGTGGTGCTGGGTCTCTCCGTGCTTGCGGGGCTTGACTACACGTATCAGTTCTGGCGGACGAACCGCGACCTGATGATGACCCGCGATGAAGTGAAGGAGGAGATGAAAAACTCCGAAGGTAATCCGCAGGTCAAGGCCCGCCAGCGCCGCCGCCGGGCCATGAAGACGGTGCGCCAGATGTTGATGGACGTGCCCAAGGCGGACGTGATTGTGACGAACCCGACGCGCCTGGCCATCGCGCTGCGATATGACCGCAAGACGATGAAGGCGCCGAAGATCGTCGCCAAGGGCGCGCGGTTGAACGCCGCCCGAATCCGTGAAATCGCCAAGCGCCATCAGATTCCCATCGTCGAGAACAAACCTCTCGCGCGGATGATGTTCAAATACGGCAAGGTCGGTGGTGAAGTCCCCGCGCAACTTTACGCGGCGGTCGCCGAGGTGCTGGCCTACGTGTATCGCGTCAATCGCTACCGCTACTACGCGGAAAACAACCAGTCGTAACACATGGCAACTCCTGCTAACAACAACTCGACCGGCGTCGTTCGTCTTCTGAAATCGGGCGATCTGTGGATGATCTTCGGACTGTTCGGCACGGTGCTGATGTTGATTCTGCCGGTGCCGCCGCTCGCCCTGGACATGATGCTTGCGGTGAGCATCGCGATGTCCCTGTTGATCCTGCTGATCATCCTCTACATCGAGGACGCGTCCGATTTCACGGGTTTTCCGACATTGCTGCTGTGTGTGACGTTGTTCCGGCTCGCGTTGAACGTGGCCTCGACCCGGTTGATTCTGCTCGATGGTTACGCAGGGCATATCATCGAGGCGTTCGGAAACTTTGTCGTGCGCGGCAATTATGTCGTCGGCCTTGT
>CAZFNB010000512.1:0-2701 GCA_964520235.1 uncultured Bifidobacterium sp.
TTCCGTCCCGGCCCCCGGCCACGAACCGGAATGGCTCGCTGAATTGCCACTCCCCGGCGGAACACTCGTGCGTTTCCGGCACGTGCGACCGGATGACGAACAGCTCATCAGCGAAGCCATCCGCACCGCCTCGCGTGAAACTTTGTTGCACCGTTTCTTCAGCCCCATTCGGAGCGTCGCGCCGAGTCAACTGCGTGCCATGCTCGACATCGATCGCACCCAGCAGATGTGCGTCGTGGGGCTGGTGTCGTTGCCGCAAGCAACCCGGCTCATCTGCGGCGCCCGCTACGTGCGTTTGCCCCGGCCCCACGCTGCGGAAGTTGCCTTCACCGTGCATGACGATTTCCAACGCCGCGGCCTGGGCACGTTCCTGCTGCAGCTGCTTGCCCGTCTGGCGCAGGCGGAAGGCATCCGGTGGTTCGAGGCCGATGTCATGAACTCCAACCGCAAGATGCTGAATCTATTTAGAAAACTTGCGCCTGAGCAAACTCGCCGCCGCGGAATGGGCGATGTTACGCACGTGGTCTTTGCGGTGTCCCAAGTCACACCGCCAGATGCGGACGGACAAGCCTGATTCGCCACCAGTCCATGGGGAATCCACCTGCTTTGCGGGCCGCTGCAAGCGTCATTCCCGAATCGTCTTCAGGCCCGTGCGAATAATTCGCTCGATGAGTTGCGGATACGCCAGACCGGCCTTCAAGGCGGATTGCGCGAAATCCTCGTCCGCCGCGAGGATGGGGTTTGGGTTCGCTTCGATGAAGTAAATCGCGCCCGCGGGGGTGACGCGCAAGTCCACGCGCGCATAGCCGTCGATGGTGAGGAGGCGGTAGATGCGTTTGCAGGTCTGGACAATCTCTCGGGCCAGCGTCGGGTCGAGTGCCTCGGCAAATTGATTCTGCAGCCCCCATTTCTTGCGATATTCCTCGTCCCACTTTGCGCGGTACGTCGCGATCTTCGGCTCGTCCGGGGGAACTTCCTTGAACACGAGTTCGCGGATGGGAAAGACCTCGAGCTTGTGATTGCCCAGCACGCTCACGTACAGCTCGCGCCCGGCGATGTATTCCTCCGCGATCACGTCGCAATCGTGCGAGGAATGGATGAACTGGACGCGTTCCTTGAATTGCTCATCCGTCTCAACAAACGATGCCTGCGCGATGCCGTAGGATGCCTCTTCCTTGAGCGGTTTAACCAGGATGGGGAACGTGAGTCGCGCCGGACGGGCGCAGCGTTTCCCGCGCGCAATCACCGTAAACTCGGGCACGCGAATGCGATGATAACCGAGAATCTTCTTCGAGATGGCCTTGTGTTTGCAAAGCGTGAGGCCCGTCGAACCGCAACCCGTGAAAGGCAGACCGTGCAGTTCGAGAAAGGCGGCGATCCCCTGGTCGAACGCCCGATTGTTCCGAAACTGGTCGGCGAGATTGAAGATGATGTCGGGCGCGAAACTTTGGAGCTTTTGCTGGAGCAGGTTTAAGTCGTCAAAGATGGCGAGATGTTCCACGGTGTGCCCGAGTTCCTGCAAAGCGGCGAGAACGTTTGCCTCCGTTTTCCAATCCTCGGTCTTCAGTTCCGCGCTCAAATCCTGATCCATCGTCGTCGGCGCGATGGCATCGAGCAGGGCGAGGACCTTGAGTTTTTTCTTCGGCATTATTTGGTGCGTTTGAATTTACCGGTAAACAGATGGTTCATCACCAAGGTGGTGATGTAGGACGCCACCTGGAGATTCTGCCGCGGATCGTAAGCCTTGAGATGCAGATTCAGCTTGGCGCACCGGTCAATCAATTTGCCGAGCAGCTTGTTGACCCGGTACTTGTTCTCGTTCGACCACCGGCACACGGCGTCCTCGAGGTCGCGGCGATGCCGGCGCAAATAGACCGAGGCCGGCACGCGCCCTTCCGCATCGGGGCCGGCATCAAAAAGCTGCCGCAGGTCGTTGTCGTAAAAGTCCGGAAACGAATGCTCATACTCCTTGCGCTTGCGCGCGTAGTAGGTCTTGAGCTTGACGTTGAGGCAGTCGTAATCGGCCACGCGATATTCCGGCACGGGCAACGGCGGTTTGCCGGCGAGGGAGCGCATCAAAGCATCCACGTATTCCAGCTTTTGCAACGCCTTCCAATCCTTGTACCGCTCGCGCCAGTCCCCGTCTGGAGTCAGCCAGACGGCAAAGGTTTCCGCGAAATCCTCATCCGGATGCGATTGCGCATACCAGTCATCGAGATGCACCACGAAACTCCGGCTGTACGGACGCGGACGGTAGAAGGACGGCGTTTCGTCGTTCGAAGATTTGCCGAACGTCTGCTGCCATTTGCGCTGACGGACAAACGGGTAGGCGTAGGCATAAGCATGCGCGGCTTCGTGACGGATTAGCTTCATGAACCACGCGTCCGTTTCGCCTTCGACTTCGAGAATGATTTTCCGCTCCAACTGCCGCAACCGGTCGTGCGTGAGGAAGAAAGGGATGAAAATGGCCGGAATGCCGACCGGCACGAACCATTCATCGCCGATGTGGCAGGGCGGGTGGAAAGTCAGTCCCTTCTGGGCCAGTTCGTCGTAAAGACGCTGGATCAAGGGTTGCAGCCTCGAACTCTCAAGCCGCAGACCGAGCTGGGAGATGCGTCGCTCCAGCAACTCATCGTCGCTGAGGCCGCTCCAGTCGGGGGAGTCCATGCGCCGAGCTTAACGGCGGCTGTGGCCAGCGACA
>CAZFNB010000513.1:0-2690 GCA_964520235.1 uncultured Bifidobacterium sp.
GAGTTCTTCGGCAGCCGCGCGAGTGCGGGTGCCGATGTCAATGAACAGGTCGTGAATCTTCGGTGGTTTCGGATCGCCGTCCTGCTTGGTGAGATGGGGAGCGACGTTGCCGACAACGCCGCGAACCGGGCCGCGCGCAGAGTGGATGGTCACGCGCTGGGCTTTGGTGATGGCCGCGTCCACACCGCCCATCCGCCGGACGTAGATGTAACCGTCCGCATCAATATAATTCACGGCCATCGCGATTTCGTCCGCGTGACCGGCAAGCATGATGCGCGGTGAACCGCCCTTGTTCAGCACCGCGACGCAGTTGCCATAGGCATCCGAGAAGGTTTCATCGGCAATTTTTTTGGCGTAATCGAGCCAGACGCGCTGGCCGCGCGTTTCGTGGCCGACGGGGCTGGGAGTGTTGACGAGGGTTTTGAGAAAGCTCAGGGATTGTTCGCGCATGACGTCACTATGTCAGTGACGTGTGCCGCGTGACAAGCGCAACGAATTTTCCCGGGCTCACCACACATCCACCGGGCCTTTGGGCACGGGGATGTTCCGGCGTTGGGCGGCGGCAGGTTCGTCCTGCATGAACGACGCGACCATCGGCGATTGCTGGAAGCGCGGGAGCAATTCACCGCGTTCGTCGAGGAACTGCCGTCGCCAGTGGATGTAGCTCTGGAGAATCTCGTGAAACTGCGCCTTGGTCGAGACGAGCACGACGCGTTTGTTGAATTCGTTCGCAGGGCCGAAACGTTTGGAATACCACGGTGCGACCTTGCGGAACATCCGGCAGCCGAGTTCCTCGCCAAATATCTCGACCATCAAATCCAGATGGCGGCACATGACGCGCACACGCTCGTCGAACGGTGGTTCCGGTGAAATTTCACCGGTCAAAAGGTGTTGCGCCGTCCGGTTGAAAATCCACGGGTCGTAAAACGCGCCGCGCCCGATGCTCACCCCGGCGCAGCCGGTTTCTTCCAGCATCTTCCTGGCAGCCTGCGGCGTGACGACGTCACCATTGCCGATGACGGGAATTGTTTTCACCGCCTGCACCACTGAACGGATGCCTGAGAGGTTCACCGTGCCGCCAAAACCCTGCTCCCGTGTGCGGCCATGGACGAAGATCGCTGCCACGCCAACGGCCTCCAGTGCTCGGGCGAGGTCCGGCGCGGTCAGATTGTCGTCATCCCAGCCGAGTCGCATCTTGGCGGTGACGGGGATTTTCACGGCGTTGACCATGCCGCGAACCAGCGCGCAGGTTTTGTCCAGTTCCGTCATCATTGCCGAGCCGCCGCCGACCTTGCAGACTTTTTTTACGGGACAACCCATGTTGATGTCCACCGAGGCGACACCGCGCGATTCGAGGAATTGCGCCGCATCACGCATCTCGCCGGGCACGCTCCCGAAAAGCTGGACCGCAAGCGGGGAATCTTCCGGGCGTGTTTCGACGAGCTTGAAAGCCTTCTCCCGTTTTTCGAGAAGCGAGCGGGCATTGACGAGATCGGTGGTGCAAAGCCCGACACCGCCGAGTTCGCGCACGACGAGGCGGAACGGCAGGTTCGTATAGCCCGCCAGCGGCGAGAGGAACAGATTTGAATTCAGCGTGAGCGAACCAAAGCGCACGCGCTCAATATAGCGGAACAACCGGGTGCCGCGAGCCGTTTCAATCCGTCGCCTTGAGCAGTTTGGTGATCATGTCCTGCGGCAGCCCGCTGGACTGGATGGTGGCCCGTGCCTTGGCGTCATCCGAGCGCAACCATTGCTTTGCGGATTTTTCGAGCGCGTCCCTTTGCTTCTGCGGATCGGTGAGCGTGAGCGACCATGTCCAGGCCAGTTCCGGCTGAAGATCGGCGGCGTTGTCCACGAATTGTTTCACGGCGCTCTGGCGGCTTTGTCCCTCGGGCAGGTTGTTCAACCAGGTTGACGCCGAAGATGGATCGTTTTTTGCCCAGCTTTTGATAAGTGTTTCCGCCGCCTGCTCCCGCATGGTGCTTTCGTCAAAATTTTGGATCCATGACGCCGTGTAGGCCGGGTCGGCGCTGACCATGCTGGAGATGACGGATTTCATGCCGCGCTCGAGTTCGTTGCCTTCAAGTCCGGCAACAAATTTTGCAGCATCTTGCGGCGATTGCGTGGCCCACGCGCCAAGCGTGCTGGCCATTGCGCCTGCCCGCCCGTCACCGGATGGCAGTGACTGCACCCAGTTCAACGCCGTGGCTGGATCACTGCGCGCCCAGCTTCCGGCCACGCGCTTGAGCAACGCATCACGGCCTGCGCCTTCCTGCAACGTGGCGGCGTATTGGGCGGCGGCCTCCGGGTCACGGTTCGACCAGTTGCCGATGACATTTTCCAGGTATTTTTGCCGGGATGTGTCGGCGGGGAGATTCGCGGCAAAGTCGGCGGCTTCCTTGGGATCGCGCCATGACCATGTGTTTGCAAGCTGGCTGAACATCTGGTCGCGTTGTGCTCCAGCGGGAAGAGTTTTGGCATAATCAGCCGCGCCTTTGGTGTCGTTCTCGATCCATTGGCCGCTGATCTGTTGCATGGCACGGGAACGGGAATTGCCCTCGGGCAGTTGTTTCACCCACGCGAGCGCCCCATCGAAGTCAGAGTCCGCCCAGCGATTCGCGAGCTGGCTGACGAGATCAATCTGGCTCTGGCCCGCGGGCAAAATGGAAACGTATTCCGCCGCCGTTTGC
>CAZFNB010000514.1:0-2687 GCA_964520235.1 uncultured Bifidobacterium sp.
GAACCAGGCGTACTCGGCAAGCTTGGAGGCGTCGTCACCGAACGAATACGCCGTGGTGCTGCCCGCGCGACAGGCATATTCCCACTCGGCCTCGGTGGGCAGGCGGTAAAAATGTCCGGTCTTGGCACTAAGCCAGTGACAGAATTTGTTCGCGCCGTGCTGCGTCATCGCGATGGCCGGATAACCGCTCTTGCCCATGCCGAAACTCATGTCCACGTAGGGGCGGGACGGATGCGTGACGGCATCGGCGAGAGCGTTGGCGGCTTCATCGGATTTGTTTATCTCGCGCAATTTCTTTTCGTCGTCGGGATACATGAACAGGAGATATTGATCCCAGGTGACCTCGAACTGGCCCATCCAGAACGGCGCGAGCTTCACGCGATGTTGAGGGCCTTCGTCGGGCTTGCGGTCTTTTTCCTTGTCCGGGCTGCCCATCTGAAATTCGCCTCCGGGAATCGCCACCATCGAGTAGCTCGCTTCCGTGCCGGGGATGCGATTCGTATAAGTCTTCATGTCCGTGGCGGATTTCTCGTTGGTGGCGGCGACGATGCGCTTGTGAATCTCGGGAATGGTCGAGTCATCGCGGTTGTCGAGGGTGGGCAGACTGCCGTAATTGCCGGGAACGAACACGCCGCCCTTCAGCGTATGGACCTGATAATGCGACACGGGCCGGTTGTTCGTGATGGAGGAGAACAGGACGATGCCGTCGGGCAGCGCGATGGCGGCATTGAGAAATTTGTTCGTCGCTCCGTCAAGTTTCTGCGCGGACACGGGTGCGTTCACAGCGTCGAAATCAAACAATTCCGCCGGGTCGCTCTCGCCATAAACCGCCAGCAACCGGCTTTTCTTCGGATCATCCACAACGGCAAGCTGGCGGATCGGACTCGCGAGCGTGAATGTTTTCGCGGTGCCAGCCTGGAATTTTCCATCAGCCTCCTGGATCGGAAGAACTGTCAGCGTCGGTTCGCCACTCTGGTAGAAAACAAATTCGCACAATGCGTCGCCGCGAAAATTTCCGACGATGTAGTTCGCGCCTTTGGGAATGTCGTTTGCGATCAACACGGCCTCGGCCCGGCCATTGTCGAGCGTGCCGATGAGCAGTTGCTCGCCCTGGTTGCTGGCGGCGGTGGAGACGGCAAACTCCTTTCCGCCGCGTTTGAGCGCAATGCGGTTCGCGTGCGCGCCGGTGTAAGGCGTCGGAGATTCGCCCAAAGACTTGAACGTTTTACCGTCGTTGCGAAACAGCGTGACGAGGTTCGGACTCGGGTCGCTGTTATAGATGGTGGGAATGAGCAGGTCGTGCAACGGAGTGTTGCCGTCTCCACCGATATCAATCGCGATGACAAGATTGGGGCCGAGCGTGGTGACAGGCAGAGTGATGGCGTCATCCGGTCGCGCGGAACTTGGCGCATGCAGCACACTGGCGAGGTTTACGTCGGCGGAGGCGAACGCAAGCGAATCGTGTCTGGTGTCGGCGAGCCTGCCGACGGCAACGCTGCTGACATCTTTGAGTCCAGACGAACGCCATTCGGCCCAGTTGAAGATGCCGTCGCCGATGCCGTAACCGAGCCGCACTCGACCAGTGGCGCGATCCACAAGGGCGATGTCCGTCTTGCCGTCGCCGTCAAAATCGCCGGAGGTGATAAACTCGCGTTCGACTTCATAAACAAGCTGGGCGGCGTGTGTGACCGGGATGAAAGGCAGTAGAGCGGCGGCCAGCGCTGCATGAAAGAATTTTGTCGTGTTCAGGTTCAATTTCATTCGTCGTAACAAGTGTCGCTTGAGCGACACAGCATGAGCATGTGAAGCCGGCCAGTCCAGCCAAACCACCCTCGCTGCGATTCTGACGCAGCGGGCAGCGGGTTCATTCGACGCTCTGGCTTCATTCTCCCATGACGGGATGATGCCGATATTTCACGGGCGTTTGCAGAAAAGCGAGTCGTGTATTCTAACGAGGGGTGATAGTGTTGACGTGAAACCGCAGTTCCGACCCGGCGACCGGGAATTTTTCGTTGCCGCGATCACTGCGCCCAAGAAAATGAAAGCGGATGCATTCTCAGAAGTTCACCGAAGATTTTTTCAACACGTAGCATTGATCGTCATGACATTTGTGCTGGCGCGGAATGCAGATGCACAGGTGTCGCTGCCTTACGAGGAGCATTTCAATTATCCGGACGGTGCGGCGTTGGGCGACATCGGCGCGGGCAGCCAGGTCTGGACGAACGGCAACAGTATCGGCCCCGGCGGCGTGACGAATTCGAGCGTGGCAACGCTCTCCTTCGCGGGGCTTGCGGATCCGGGCGGCATCGGTGTGATCGTTCCATTGGGAACATCAACACGCAGCAAGGGCATCGGCTTCAACATCGGCTCCTTCGGCTCGGGAAACCCCACCATGTATGTTTCGTTCCTGCTGAACATCCAATCCGCGCCGACCAGTTTGCGACGGTTTTGTTACATGCGAAACGGTACGGGCACAGGCAACGGCGACGGCATCTGGGTGACGACGACAAACACCTTGATGATCGGCAAAAACGGAAGCAGCCCTGACGCTGCTGCGGGTGTCACGCCGGTGTTGAGCAATGGAACGCACCTGGTCGTCATCCGGCACAAATGGGTTTCAGGCGTCAACAACGACGAGGTCGCCCTGTGGGTGGATCCAGGTTCGCTGGGAGTCGTGGAGGCACTTG
>CAZFNB010000515.1:0-2687 GCA_964520235.1 uncultured Bifidobacterium sp.
ATATCAGTCTCCTTGGTGTAACGTGCGTGAAGCAGACGTGCCAGCGCCCGATAGCCCGCTGCGCGCTCGTTTTCTCCGATGGCCTGATCCATGAACGCCCGGGTGACCAGCTCCTCGATGCGCGCCTTGACCTTGTTCTGCGACGTTTCAGTCACGTCCACCTTCATGCAGGCAATCGCATATTGCTCCAATGTCACGTTGCGGGGAAAGGAATTGGTGTCGTTATCAATGATGGTCTTGTTCGGATATTTTTCTCCGAGCACGGCGTACCAATGAGCAGCGTCAGCGATGCGATTATGACCGTAGAGCGTGTAAACCGCCTCCCGCAAAAAATTCCGGTGCGCCGTGGCGATGTGGTCGGCGTTTTTCACGTCCTCCTTCATCGCCTCCTCGTAGGCGGCGCTGACCTTGGGGATGATTGCGATATTCGGGCCAAGCTCGAACATCTTGATGTAAGGATTGGAGACAATGCGGCCGCGTTGAAAACTCAACTGCATGGACTGATAGATGGCGCGGCGCAACTGGATCAAGTCATCGGGTTTGATGCGGTCGGGATTTTCCTTCGCTTTCTGCAAACCCACTGCCGCCCAATAGATCGCATGAGCCTCCGGCAACCGCCAGTCCAGCGGGCCGTAGCGCTCGTTGAGTTCCTTCATGAACGCCGGATCCATCTTGTATTTCTCGCGAAGCAACCGGGCGCGCGATTTGGCGTCGTCGGTCTGCGGATTGATGAGCTCGTCAAGATCAGGTGTCTTTTTCGCGAAGACGACCGCCATCTCGTTGGCCCAGGATTGCTTGTAGAAACGGTGCCAGTCGTCGAGGTTCGCGCCCATCTTGTGCTGATAGAACCAGGCCAGTTCACGATAGATCAGCGTCTCATTCGGATTGAAACGCAGACCGTCGTCGCGAAGCAGTTCGATGCCGCGCCGTACCCAGCGCCAGCGATCTTCCTTGTCCTTGAACTTGACCGAGATGTTGTAAGCCATGTTCCACGCCTGCACGAGCCAGACCTGCGTGAAGTGCGGTTCGAGCTTGGTGATCCAGTCCGCAAGCTGCGCCATCTCGAAAAATTTGTCGTTGTCCTGAAGCTCCGTGGCGCGGATCCACAGCATGTTGGCGATCAGCCCGCGAAATCCCCCGAGCGCCACCGTGGTGAACGCAAGCACGGGCGGGGCATTCTCCAGCGGTTCCTCGATGCGCGTCAGCCCGAGCTCCTTCCGGTCGCGGTTCATCGAGCGTTGCAACGGCGACACCGCCACGAACAACGCCGCCGCCAGCACCAGCAGGATTATTTTTTTTACGCGACTCGACATGTTGTTTCGACCTGTGATTCCAGTCTCACAATTGATTCTGTGCCGTGGCGAGTTCACGCCGCTCAAACGACCAGATGCCGAAGACGGCGAGAATTCCTCCAATCACCAGAACAATTTTCACAAACGCTTCGCCCAGGATATTCCACGTGATGCTTCGACCGGAACTCAGCGAATCAACCGGCGAATAGTCCTTCACAAATCCGACCACCTTCAGGATGACTTGAAACACAGGAATCACCACCACATCCACAGGCGATGAGCCGACCTTGCCCGATTCCTCGTCCTGCCCCATCACCGTGCCCTGTTCAACGGCGCTCGCGAGCGTGCCGGTCGAAAAAGTGACAATCAACGCCGACATCGCGGCGAACGTTGCGACGGGGAACGACAGAAAGCTCGCCGCTGTCAGCCCCAACGTGGACAACAATGCCATCCAGCAGAAGATGATTCCCAGGCCGCGCGCGAAGTTCAACGCAAAGCCACCCTCGCGGTAAAGCACCTCCATTCCGTCTTCAAGCGGAAAGAGGATCGCGGTGTTGTTGGGATTCACGAAAAGGATTGTGAGCGTTCCATCCTCGTCGAAAAGGTTTGCGGGAATCTCGAACTCGTGAAACGTGTCCGGCGCAAGACTCATCGGAACGTCTGTCTGCCAGATTTTTGTCTTTTCAGGGATGCCCGCCTGCCAGAATGCGAGAAAAGTTCCCGAAGGGCTTTTTTCCGCAGCGTTGAACTTCACCCGGAGAAACAGCGGCTGGTCGTGGAGAAAGTGTTTTGCAAAACCCAGGTTGATCTGCCACGGGCGGGTATATCCTGGCGGCACCACCTGCGCCTCGGCCTTGAGCTGTTCCTTGATCTCCTTTCGCAGTTCCGCCACGTTCACAGTGTTGGGCTGGGCTTTTTCCAGAACAGCCTTCAGGCGCATGTTCGTTTCCGTCTCGATCTCGTTCTCGAAACTGGGTTCGCGGGCAGAACCGCGGGCGACCAACACTTCGTTCTGTAAAATCTTCTGTTCGGCCTCGGGGAGTTTGGTCGCACGCCATTGCAGGAGAAAAAACACGCTCGCGCCGGAAATCGCCAGCAACGCGGCGTTGAGAGACACGATGCCAAGCCACTTGCCCAGCCATATCTGCCAGCGCGAGATGGGCTTCACCACTACCATCTGCATCTGACATTCCTCGATGTCGCGGGCCAGCGTGCCGCAGGAGAGCCAGAGCGTTGAAAGTCCAAGCAGGGCTGTGATGCTGCTCAACGTATAGGTCAACAGAATCTGCGTGAACCCACGCGCCGTGCCGTCGTCCTTGATGAGAATCGGCAAGCCCACCACCGCCGCAAGCAACAACACCGCGATGACGATGAACAGCCGGAAACGGAAGGCGG
>CAZFNB010000516.1:0-2666 GCA_964520235.1 uncultured Bifidobacterium sp.
AAAGTTCAAAGTTCAAAGTTCAAAGTTCAAAGTTCAAAGTTCAAAGTTCAAAGTTCAAAGTTTGAAACCGTGTTTGACAGCGCATCATGACACTGCCCGCCCCGATTGTCCCAAAGGGACAAATCCGGGCAGTGTAAAGATGCGCCCCGTTTGACTTGAATTCCATGCCAGGCGTTCACAAGCTTTCCAAGGACGACCAAAGCAAGATGAAACCCCAGACGTTCGCAAAATTTGTCACAGTCAATTTGATCGCCCTGACGGTTGCCACATCTGCCTGTCGTTTGCCGCAGCAACGTGATCGCGATCCACAGGCGCTTCTTGCAGGGCGCACGAATTATCCAGCGCACTGGTGGTCGCCCGTCTCCACGAATGGTGCGCCCGCCTGGGAAATCCTTCCGCAAGCGGCAAAACCGGGCGAGGTGATTCTCTCGAAGCGCAACGAACTGGGACTGCTTTCCAATTTTGCCGCCACACCGTTCACGTTCCGTGGCAAACGCTATGCAAGCCTCGAAGGTTTCTGGCAGATGATGAAATATCCCGAGGATGGCGACGACCCGCGCGCAACTTCTCCCGGATTGATCTGGCCGCACACACGCGAGCAGGTTTCGCAGATGACGGCTTTCGAGGCGAAGCGCGCCGGGGACATCGGGGAGAGGAACATGCGGCAAATGGGAATCACCTGGGTTTCATTTGAAGGCAAACGGATGGAGTACCGCCCATTCACACCGGGGGATCATTACAAACTGATCGTTGCGGCTACTCGCGAGAAGGTCCGGCAGAACGCAGAGGTGCAAAAAGTTTTGCTCGCGACGGGCGATCTTGTTTTGAAGCCAGACCATCATCAGGAAACCAACGCGCCCGCAGCATGGCGCTATTACGAAATCCTCACCGAAATCCGCGGCAAACTTCAAAAGCACCGGCGCTAAAAATCATCTTCAGCCAAAACGCTTCTTCAATCTCGATGCGTCATACGCGAGGCGCTCGGCGGACGTCATCCGTTCAAAATCAGGAGCGCCGTCGAACCGTTTCGGCCACGACGACGCCTTTTCGTCAGTTGTGGCCAGAGGATTGTTCCGGATTTCAACCGTGCTTCGACGCGCGGCGCTGCCATCGTAATTCATGGTCGCATCTGTGAGTTTCAGATCATCGGCCAGCGGGCGGCGCGGTTTTATATTTTTACCCTGCAACACGCCGTGATAGGCGTGGACCGCCTCCTCGGGTGAGATTGCTCCCTGCGTGATCAATCGCAACATCTCGATGAACGCAAGCTGGTGCTCCGCGTTGTTGATCTTGCGACCATAGAGAGCCGCGCGCGCGCCATATTTTTGCGCGTCATGCAACAGCCTGAACGCATCATACGTCGTTCCTGCGCTCCCGCCGAGTATCCCGACGACGAGGTGAGGGTCGTATTGCACCAGTTCCTCCATCGTTTTCGGCCCGTGATAAACGATCTTCAGAAAGATCGGCCGCGCTGCATCCGGCACACCCGCAAGCGTGCGGATGATGCTGTCATTGATGAACCCGCCAAGCTCCTCGGGCGCGATGCCGCTGTTCACATTTGGATCGAATACTTCGAGAAAATGCCTGAACTTCTTCCGCTCCGCCTCCTCGCGAAAATTCTTGTACCATGTCAGCGTCTCGCGATCCTGCGCCAGTTCATTGACGAAGGTGACGGAATACAAGCCAAGGTTTGCGCCCGGGATTTCGCCAGACACAGACTCGCACTCCACCTGGCCGCATTGGATGTGATCAATGTGCGCGGAACGAAACGGTTGAGCCGGTTCGCGGAGATAATTGCCATGTCGCACGGCCCAGATATCAGTCGTGTCGTTGGCGCGCGCGGCGGGCGTGACATGTGATCTTTTGAACAGACCTTCCTTGATTGCGAGTTGCTCGTTCACCGACGCGGACATCAGTACGATGTCCACCAGGCCCTGATGCACAACCTCACGGATGATGTCGAGAAACTCAGGAAGGTTTCGGTGGCCGTACTCGTCGCGAGTCCAGATTTCCGGCGAAAATTGCGCGGGATGCGCCCCTCTTTGTGAAAGATAGCCACGCGGCCCGGGCGCACGCACGCCGTAAGCCATGTCGGCGTCCTTTGCATCCGCGAGAATGAATTCCTTTGCGGAATGCGGCGCGGCGTGGATGGCCGCGAGTTTCTGGTCGAGTGAACGCATCAGACGGCAGCCAGCTTAAAGCGCATCCTCTTGAAAGACGAGGATTGTTGAAAACAAAACGGCGCGGGATGGACCCACGCCGTCTGAATGTTTGAATGAACCTTACCGGCCCCGACGCTTCACCTTCAACTGTGCGAGTGAGTGCGCGAGTGCTGCGCTGACATTGGCGACTTCTTCGTCGTCTAGTTTTTCTGCGAGGCGGGCTTCGGCGCGCTTGCGGGCTTCTTCGGCCTTCGCTTCGTCAATGTTCTCGGCTTTGATGGCCATGTCGGTGAGGATAGCCACTTTTTCGCCGGTGATCTCAACGAAGCCTTCGCCGACGGCGAGGAAATAATCCTGCCCGCCCTTCTTGACGCCGACTTCACCAGAAACAACCTGAGTGATGAGCGGGACGTGCATCGGGAAGATGCCCATCTCGCCTTCGACGCCCGGCAGCGTGACCATGTCCACGTCTTCGGAATAGACTTTCGCTTCCGGCGTGACGAT
>CAZFNB010000517.1:0-2663 GCA_964520235.1 uncultured Bifidobacterium sp.
CGCTGACCAGCTTCACGCTCACACGCGCAAAGCGGTTCGAGTTCTTCAGGTCGTGGATCAACTCCGCCAGGTCTTCGATGGAGTAGATGTCATGGTGCGGCGGCGGTGAAATGAGTCCGACGCCAGCCGTCGTGCCGCGAGTTTTCGCGACCCACGGATAAACTTTCTTGCCGGGCAGTTCGCCGCCTTCGCCGGGCTTCGCGCCCTGCGCCATCTTGATCTGAAGTTCCTTTGCGTTGACGAGGTAATGGCTGGTCACGCCGAAGCGCCCGCTCGCGACCTGCTTGATGGCGGAATTCTTCGAGTCGCCTTTTTCATTTGTCCACGAGTAACGTTCCGGATCTTCGCCGCCTTCACCGGTGTTGCTGCGACCGCCGATGCGATTCATCGCGATGGCGAGCGCCTCGTGCGCTTCCTTCGAGATCGAGCCGTAGCTCATCGCACCCGTCTTGAAGCGCTTGACGATGCTCTCGACAGATTCCACCTCTTCGAGCGGAATCGCGTTCTCGGCGAATTTGAAGTCAAGCAAACCGCGCAACGTGCAGAGCGTTTTGCTGCGGTCGTTCAGCAGGTCGGCATATTCGCGATAAACTTTCTCGCTGTTGAGGCGACAGGCAATCTGCAACTTGTGGATCGTCTGCGGATTGAACAGATGCTGCTCGCCGCCGTCGCGCCATTGATACTGTCCACCCGCGTCGAGTTCGGCGTTCACCGGTACTGGCGGAAACGCGCGACGATGGCGGGCAATGGCTTCCTCGGCGATGACATCGAGGCCAACACCCTGGATGCGCGAGGCGGTCCATGTGAAATATTTGTTCACCACATCGCTGTTGATGCCGACAGCCTCAAAGATTTGTGCGCCGCGATAGCTTTGCACCGTGGAGATGCCCATCTTGGCCATCGTCTTCACAACGCCCTTGATGGATGCCTTGATGAATTTTTTGATGGCGGTCTTGTAGTCGGTGTCCTTGAGCACACCTTCCTTGATGAGATCGTCAATCGTCTCGTAGGCGAGATATGGATTGATGGCGCTGCAACCGTAACCGATGAGCAGCGCGAAATGATGCACCTCGCGCGGTTCGCCGGACTCGAGGACCAGGCCGACCTTGCCACGCAGGCCCGCGCGGATGAGATGATGATGCAGACCGCTTGTGGCGAGCAACGCTGGAATCGGCGCGCGTTCCTCATCCACGCTGCGATCCGACAAAATCAAAATGCTGGCGCCGTCGGCAATGGCCTTTTCAGCCGTGGTAAACAGATTGCTCAACGCAGCCTCCAAACCGCGCACGCCCTCGGAAGCCTTGAACAAAATCGGCAACACAACCGACTTGAAACCCGGCTGTCCGATGAACTTGAGTTTGTCCAGTTCCTCGTTGGTGAGGATCGGCTGCTCCAGCTTGATGAGTGCGCAGCTTTGGGGCGTCGGCTTCAGGAGATTTCCACGCGCTCCGACCATCGTGCCTGTGGAGGTGACGATCTCTTCACGGATCGGATCGATCGGCGGATTCGTGACCTGCGCGAAGAGTTGCTTGAAATAGTTGTAAAGCAGTTGCGGTTTCTCGGACAACACAGCGAGCGGCGTGTCCGTGCCCATCGAACCAAGCGGCTGCTGGCCGTCACGCGCCATCGGGCCGACGATGAATCGTAAATCTTCGTAGCTGTAACCGAACGCCTGCTGCATCTGCAAAACCTTGCGGTGCGATGGCTCGGTGTGTTGCACCGGTGTCGGCAGGTTTTCGAGCAGGACGTGGTGGTCATCCAGCCATTTCTGGTAAGGATTCGCACTGGAATACTTTTTCTTCAGCTCCTCGTCGGCGATGATTCGTCCCTGTTCCGTGTCCACGAGAAACATGCGGCCGGGTTGCAGGCGACCTTTCGTCTTCACACGCTCGGGCGCGATGGGCAGCACACCCGCTTCCGACGCCATGATGACCATGTCATCGTGCGTGACGTAGAAGCGCGACGGGCGGAGGCCGTTGCGATCGAGGCACGCGCCGATAAATTTACCGTCTGTGAACGCCATCGAAGCCGGGCCGTCCCAAGGCTCGATGAGGCAGGAATGATATTCGTAGAACGCGCGGCGCCCGGCATCCATGCTCTCGTGATTTTCCCACGGCTCGGGGATCATCATCATCATCGCGTGCGGCAATTCGCGGCCCGCGAGCGCGAGCAGCTCGACAACGTTGTCAAATTGCGCGGAGTCGGAATTGTCCTCGTTGACAACGGGGATGATTTTCTTGATGTCGCTGCCGAAAAGATCGGAAACGAGATTCGCCTGCGAGGCGCGCATCCAGTTGACGTTGCCGCGCAGCGTGTTGATCTCACCGTTGTGCGCAATGTAACGGTTCGGGTGCGCGCGATCCCAGCTTGGAAAAGTGTTCGTCGAAAACCGCGAGTGAACCAGCGCAAGCGCAGTCGTCATGGCCGGGTCGCGAAGGTCGGCGTAGTATTTGCCCACCTGCTCCGGCATCAACATGCCCTTGTAAACGATGGTGCGGCTCGACAGGCTGGAAACGTAAAACCATTTGCCGCCGTCAATGCGGTTGCCGTAGCGGATGGTTTGCTCGGCCACCTTGCGGATGACGTAAAGCTTGCGCTCGAACGCCGCGTCATCCTTCACGCCCGCGCCGCGACCAATGAACACCTGAGCCATGTGCGGCTCG
>CAZFNB010000518.1:0-2660 GCA_964520235.1 uncultured Bifidobacterium sp.
CGTGATTGCGACAACGCCTGCTCATGACGCGACAAATGTAAACGCAGGCGGTGGATTCGTGATGCAATTCAGCCAGCCGATGAATACGGGGAGTGTGGCAGCGGCGTTTTCAACTGTTCCCGCCACAACCGGCACGTTCGCCTGGAATGGCGCGCGCGACACGCTCACATACTCGCCGAACGGAACGTGGCCGACGCAAACACTCATCACAGTAAAGCTGACTGCTGCCGTCACAAACCTCGCTGGCAGCAGAAAATTTTACGCGGGCTTTGAGTCGCGATTCCTGACAGGCGGCCTCACGGATGCGATTGTTCCGACTGTCGCGATCGTTGCGCCGACGAATGGAAGTGTCGTTGGTGGATTGCTTACAATTTCTGGAACGGCAGCGGATAACATCGGCTTGCAGAAAGTCGAAGTGCGCGTGGGTACAAATGGGTGGATACAAGCGAACGGGACTGCCTCGTGGAGTTATACGCTAAACTCGTCGAATTTTCTGAATGGCTCGCAGACCATTTCCGCACGCGCCACCGATTTGAACGGGAATGTTTCAGCGACCAACTCCGTGAACGTGCGATTCTTCAACGTACCCGGCGCATACTTGCAGCGCATCGCCTCCGGCAATCCCAGCAACGTCACGGATTGTGCCAGCGCAGTGTGGATCAAGGATCAAATCTACACGAACGGCAGTTTTGGATACAGCGGCGGCGCGACAGGTTACGTGGGCAACACCATCTCCGGTGTCTGTGCATCGGTTCAGCCGCTCTACCAGAAGGAACGATACAGCACGTCGGGAGCGGGCTTCCGTTACTGGTTCGATTGCCCCGTCGGTGTGTACGAAACAACTTTGATCGAGTCTGAGACCTACTGGAGTTCCGTGGGGCAACGCGTGTTCAACGTGTTCATTGAGAACCAGCAAGTGTTGACGAACTTTGACATTCTCGCGACGGCGGGTGGAAAAAATCTCCCACTTGTCCGTGTCTTCACAAACAGCATTGCAGATTCACAGGTGGAAATTCTGTTTGCGCCAGTTGTGGACAATGCGCGCGCCTCCGGGTTGCAGGTAAAAAAGATTGCCGACCTGTTCAGCGACACGGACGGAATCCCGGATTGGTGGCGGCGCGGCTACTTCGATCACGCGACCGGACTGGCTGGCGACGATTCCCGTGCCGGCGATGACGCAGACGGCGATGGGGCGACAAACTTGAAGGAGTTCCTCGCAGGGACAGACCCGCAGAACAGCAACTCCGTTTTTCGCATCACGGATTTTTTCCGGATCGGCGCGTCCAACGTGATTGTCTGGCCAACGGTCAGCAACCGCGCGTATCAACTTCAATTTAGTGACTCGCTTGTCATCGGAACCGCCTGGTCAAATGCCGCGCCGGCGGTGGCAGGAAATGGGAGTGCCGTGACCCAGACGATTTCCGACGGGACATCGCCGTTCCGATTTTATCGCGTCAATGCGCAGTAAAGGGAGGTCCGGTGATTTTTACTTTGGATTGCCCGCCGGTGGAGAGAGGCAATTCCAATTCAGCGCCAACCACATTTGCCTCGCGATGCACGCAGCCGAGGCCGATTCCTTCAAGGGTCATGCTTGTGACGTGCCCCACCTCCTTGCCGTTGAGAAACAATTTGCTCCCTGCTTCCGGCAGATATTTTGGGTTGCCGGTGATTTTCAGTCTGCGTAGTTCGCGGTTCACATGGCCGATGCTGTGAATGCGATTGAGGACTTCCTGCCCGATGTAACAACCCTTGCTGTAACTGATGGCACGGTCTTCAATGCCGCACTCGATAGGGATGTTATTCTCGTCCATGTCCGCACCAAATCTGGGAATGCCCGCTTCAATGCGCGCCTGCTCGAACGCCCTCCATCCACAAGCGAGTCCGCCGGCTGATTTCGCAGCCGTGACAAGTTTATCGGCAATTGCTCCAAGTGCGGCGCGCGGAACGAACAGGTCGAAACCCGTTGAGCCGAGACGCGGATTGTTCATCAAATAAATTTCACCCGATGCGGCGTCGGTGATTTTCACGGAATCAAATCCGGCGGCAGGCAGTGTGTTGAACAAACCGAGTGATATGACGGCTTTCCCGGCCCTCGGGCCCTGTACGCTGAACAATCCATAATGCGGAGAGGCATCCACCACCTGCACGTCGTCCGCCACGATGTATTTTTCGAGTCGGGTTGAGATCGTATGCGTCAGGCCCGGCTCAAAATCCAACAGCAGTTCATTCTCAAGCACGAAAATGTTGAGATCACTTTGCATTTTCCCTTTCGACGTGGTGAGCGCGGCGTAACAACCCTGGCCCGGGCAAAGTTTTTTCACGTCGTTTGTTACCTGGCCGTGGAGAAAACGCGCGCGATCCGCTCCGACAAGACAAAGACGCCCGCGAAAACTGAGGTCAAGGACACCCACAGACCCGCACAAAGCGGCATGTTCGGTGAGGTTATTGCCATAATCTGCCACAACCTCCACCCCCGAGACTTTGATGAATCGCGCCCCGAGACTTTGATGGAATTCCCGGAGCGCCAAAGGAATCAGTTCACTCACCCGCACAGCATGGCAGTTTGGTTTCAAAGTTCAACAGCCGTGGAAGTTGAAGATTTTCATTTCAACGGGGGTCATGCCCGCAGATAATCCCGGGCGAAAGTATGAACTTGAATG
>CAZFNB010000519.1:0-2657 GCA_964520235.1 uncultured Bifidobacterium sp.
TGCTGCAAAAGGAGGGCATCCGGATTGATGGCGTCGGCATCCAGGGCCATTGGGGGCTGAACTATCCGAAGACGGAATACATCGAGGCGGCCATTGACGCCTATGCCGCGCTCGGCGTGAAGGTGATGATCACCGAACTGGACGTGGATGTGCTGCCGTTGACGAAGGAGGGCCAGATCATCGGCACGGGCATGAGTCACGAACAGTTTCAACTGGAGGAATTCAAAACTTTCCTCGATCCCTATCGCAACGGATTGCCCGACGATGTGCAACGACAACTCACGGCGCGTTACGCGGAGTTGTTCCGGATTTTCTACAACAAGCGGGACAAGATTGATCGCGTGACGTTCTGGGGCGTGACGGATGGCGATTCGTGGTTGAACCGTCCGAACCGCGCAAATCATCCCCTGCTCTTCGACCGTGAAGGCAAACCCAAAGCTGCGTTTGACGCCGTTCTCAAAACTGCGAATCAACCGGAGACGATCATCCCATAACCTGTGAAAACGAGCACCTTCATCCTGTCAGCCAAGATCATCGCGTTGTTGTGCTGTTCTGCGGCGGCGGCGGAAACAAACAGTTCCACGCGCGCCACTCTTAAAAACACCTTCAAGAATGATTTTCTGATGGGCGTCGCCATCAACGAGGCTCAGTTCTCCGGCAAGGACACGCGCGGCGATGCCATCATCAAATCTCAGTTCAACAGCATCTCGCCGGAGAATTGTCTGAAGTGGGAGTCTGTCCATCCCGAACCGGACAAATACAATTTCGGCCCGGCGGATCGCTACGTCGAGTTTGGTGAAAAGAACGGCCTGACCGTCATCGGCCATTGTCTCATCTGGCACAACCAGACACCGAAGTGGGTCTTTGAGGACGCGAATGGAAATCCGGTGGATCGCGACACGTTGCTCTCTCGCATGAGCAATCACATCCATGCCGTCGTCGGGCGCTACAAAGGACGAATCAAGGCCTGGGACGTGGTGAACGAGGCAATCCTTGAAGACGGTTCCTGGCGGCAATCCCCGTGGTATAAAATCATCGGCGAGGATTACATCGCCAAAGCTTTTCAGTTCGCGCACGAGGCTGATCCGGCTGCGGATCTGACTTACAACGAATATCAGATCGAGGACGAACCGAAGCGCAAAGGCATGATGGCCATGATCCGAAAACTCCAGGCACAAGGCGCGCCCATCACCGCCATCGGCACGCAAATGCACGAGCGCATGGACTGGCCTTCGATTGACGCTGTGGATGCTCATTTCCGTGATCTGTGTTCGTTGGGCCTGAAAGTCTGGGTGACGGAACTCGACGTGCAGGTGCTGCCTGACGCGCGCGCCTGGCGCAACGTGAACCTGACAACGAACGCGGCATTGCGCGCGCAACTCGATCTGTATCCGAACGGCCTGTCCGCTTCCGTTCAACGCGCGCAGGCAGAGCGTTACGCCGAACTTTTTCGGGTCATCCTGAAATACTCGGACAAGATTGATCGCGTCACGTTCTGGTGCGTGACCGATGCCGACACCTGGCTGAATTACTGGCCGTTGCAGCCGCGCACGGACTATCCGCTCCTGTTCGACAAGAACGGCAAACCCAAACCTGCATTTGATGCCGTGATTCAAACCGGACTCAATCGGGACTGAACACAGCCCGTCTGCTCTGCGCTGGAATTCAAAGGAGGTGGTTGGCGCTCGCGTAACTTTCCTCGACATCCGCCCGTCAAGGAGTTATGTGAACATTGCGATGGCTCACGCCGCAAACAGCCCGTCACCAGCCAACAAATCGTTGTCCGTTGGACAGCGTGTGTTTGAACGCTACTATCTCAAGCGCACCCTGGGCATCGGCGGGATGGGATCGGTTTGGCTGGCGCATGATCGCGTGCTCGAACAGCCGGTCGCATTGAAATTTCTTGCGGATGACCTGCTGCACGATCCGAAGGAAATCGAACGGCTCAAGATCGAGACCCAACGAAGCCAGCAGCTCGCACACCCGAACATCGTCCGCATCCATGATTTCATGCAGAATCACAAGCACGCGGCGGTTGCGATGGAATTCGTCGAAGGCTGGTCGCTTTGGTCAATGAAGGTGGATCGGCCCGGACAACGTTTCACGGTGGAAGAGATCAAACCGTGGGTGCGCGACCTTTGCGCGGCGTTGGATTATGCGCACACGGTCGGGGAGATCGTCCATCGTGACGTGAAGCCGGCCAACCTGTTGCTCGACGCGCGCGGGCAGTTGAAGCTTGCAGACTTTGGATTGTCGCGACCCATGAACCCGGCACATGCGGATCTCGGATATCACCGCGTGGTCGGCACGGACTGGTACATGAGCCCGCAACAGTGGACAGGCGAACCGCCATCCGTGGCGGACGATGTCTATTCCCTCGGTGCGACGATCTATGAACTCCTGACCGGCAAACCTCCATTTTACGAAGGCGACGTGCTCCTGCAGGTCCACGAAGTCATCCCCCCCATGATGAGCGAGCGGCTCACACAGTTTGGAGTTCGCAGAGCCACGATCCCACCGGAATGGGACGAGACGATAGCTGCCTGTCTTGCCAAAGAACACGCGGAACGTCCCGGAAGCATCCGGGATGTCGCGGTGCGTCTTGGTATCGAACTCGCCTGAATTCAGGGCTGTCGTCCGCCCGTTCACTCTGCTCA
>CAZFNB010000520.1:0-2651 GCA_964520235.1 uncultured Bifidobacterium sp.
ACGTGCGCGTGGGTGAAAATTCACCGAGCCGGTGACCGACCATGTTTTCCGTCACGAAGACGGGGTTGAAAACCTTGCCGTTGTGAACCGCGAACGTCACACCGACGAAATCCGGCGTGATCATCGAACGGCGCGACCACGTCTTGATCGGCGACTTGGAATTCGTGGTCTTCGCCTTCTGGATTTTTTCCAGCAGGTGCTGCTCTACAAACGGACCTTTTTTGATCGAACGTCCCATAATCGTTTATTTGTTCTTCATCGGACGGCCATCGCGGCGCACCACGATGAAGCGATTCGAGAATTTCTTCTTCTCGCGCGTGCGATACCCCTTCGCGAGCAAACCCCACGGCGAGGTCAATTGCTGCCAGCCGCCGCCGGACTTGGACTTGCCTGCACCACCGCCGTTCGGATGGTCAACAGGATTGCGCGTCACACCGCGGTTCACCGGGCGGATGCCGAGGTGACGGGAACGACCCGCTTTTCCGAGAATCACGTTCTCGTGTTCCGTGTTGCCGACCTGACCGATGGTGGCATAACACTCTTCATTGACCTTGCGGATTTCACCGGAAGGAAGACGCAACTGGGCATAACCTTCGTCGCGCGACATCAACGTCGCCGCGCCACCCGCCGTGCGAACCATCTGGCCGCCGCGCCCGGGCGTCAGCTCGATGTTGTGAACGGCGAGACCGACGGGAATGGACTTGAGAGGAAGAGAATTGCCGACTTCAGGAGGAGCGGTGGGGCCGCTCATGATTTTGCCCCCGACTTTTATTCCGACAGGAGCAATGATGTAACGCTTTTCGCCATCCTTGTATTGCAACAACGCCAGACGCGCGGAACGCATCGGATCGTATTCGATCGCCGCGACAGACGCCTCGACACCGTGCTTGTTGCGCTTGAAGTCCACGATGCGGATTTTCTGCTTGTTACCGCCGCCAATGCCGCGCGCGGTCACGCGACCGTAATGATTGCGACCACCGGTTTTCTTGCGAATCTCGACGAGACCCTTCTCCGGCTTGAACTTCGTAACGTCGCTGTAATCTGCGAACGAGACGTAGCGCAGAGACGGCGTTAGCGGTCTAAATGTTTTGACTGGCATAAAATCAATGATTCCAGATCAGCAACTCAGGGAGCTGGCGAGCCATCATTCCTGTCCCCGCAGGGGAATCAGTTATCGGTTCGCGAATCTGCTGGCCCAATCGTTTTCAGGCGAAAGGGACGCAGAGAGTAACAAACGAAAGCCGCCATGCAACAAGTTTTTTCAAAAAATTTGGGTGTGTTGGCCGAAAGCCAGCCGTGTTGATTTTACGCACCATGAATTCAAAAAGCAGGGCAAGCAGCGCAATGATTCGCATAACATCTGACTTGCGGCGCGTTTATCGCCGCGTTTTCAAGCGATTAGGTCGCCGCAGCGATTCGGGTTTATGATTACTTCAACACCGCCGCAGCCGTCTCCGCCAGTTTCAGAACACCATCTGGCGCGAGGCCGAGCCAGAACATGCCGACGATGCAACCGGCCAGCGCCAGACGCATCGGCGTCGAGAACACGATCGGCTCGCGCGACGGCGCGCCTTGCCCCCAGTAAATGACGCGCACCACGCCGAAGTAGTAATAGAGCGAAATCACCACTCCCACGAGGGCCGTGAACGCGAGGCAATAAAAACCGGTGTCATGCGCCGCTTGTTCGATGACGGACTTGAGCAACAGGAATTTTCCGAAGAACCCGGCAAGCGGCGGGATGCCCGCCAGGGATGTCATTGCCAGCGTCATGGTTGCGGCAAGCAACGGCGAGCGCTGGCTTAGTCCTGCCAGTCCCGAGACATCCTCGCCGTCCAGATGCCGCATCGCGAGCGCGATGACCGCGAACGCAGCCACCGTGGTGAACAGGTAGCCGCCGAGGTAGTAAAGCAGCGCCGAGCCGCCGTTGGTGGAGTTGTGAACATCACCCGACATCGCCGCCACGCCGAGCAGCAGATAGCCCGCGTGCGAGATGCTCGAGTAGCCGAGCAGTCGTTTCAGATTGCGCTGCGGCAACGCACAAAGATTGCCGTAGAGAATTGTCACGGCGGAGAGGATGATGAGCACATTTTTCCATTGCGCCGTCACATCGGGGATTGCCGTGAACAAAAACCGCAGCAGCAGAACAAATCCCGCCGCCTTCGAGCCGATGGCCAGAAACGAAGTCGTCGGCGTCGGCGCACCTTGATAAACATCCGGCGCCCAGATCTGAAATGGAAACGCGGCAATCTTGAAACCCAGCCCGGCCAGGATCATCAGCACACCGATGAGGAACACCTTGTTCGAGGTGTATTTCCACGCCACGTCGGAGAGTTCCCCGAAATTGAACTTGCCGCTGATGCCCCATACGAGCGCGATTCCGAACACCATGAACGCGGACGACAGCGCGCCGAGGATGAGATATTTAACGCCCGCTTCAAGTGACGCGACCTTGTTTCGCTGAAAACTGGTCAACACATAAAACGTGACTGTGATGAGTTCGATGGAAACGAACAACATCGCGAAGTCGTTTGAAGACGCGGCGAACAACATGCCCGCCAGCGCAAAGATGATCAGAGAGTAATACTCCGAGACACCCGCCGCGATGCGGTCGGAAAATTCCACGGCCATCACGAGCACGAAGGGCACGACAC
>CAZFNB010000521.1:0-2647 GCA_964520235.1 uncultured Bifidobacterium sp.
ACGGCTGAATCGCGCTCGTCGCGCTGCTGCAATCGAAGATGCCGAGTGGATAATGCGCGAGCGTCGTGTCGCCCCAAAGCCAGAACATCTTCCCGCGATAGATTGTGTTCTGGACGCTGTCGCTGCCGAGCACGCCGGATTCGGGCCAGTCCAGTTCGCTGCCGAGTTTCTGGCTCTCGGCAAACAATCCCGCGCCGGTGATACGACCGATGCGTTTCGCGATGATGTTGCGTTTGACCTCGACGCGCAGGGTTTTGCCCGGTTCAGGTTTCAAGCGCACGCCGCGATAGCCGAAGCCGTCCTTGGGCACTTCGTAGCCGTTGCCGATCACATCGAACCAAACCTCACGACCCATGAGTTCCGGCGCGTCGAAAGCGATGATGCCGGCGTTGTCCGAGAAGAATTGCATCTGGTGCGTGGTGCGCAGTTCCACCAACGGCACTGGCCAGCCACTGCCCGCCTCGACAATCTCGATGCGACAGGGAGTGAGATTTGTTGCAAAGGCAAAGGCGGAAGTCACTCCTGCCAGAGCGAGGATTGAAGCCGCCGCCGAAATGACAATCCAGCGGCGCGGTGGAATCGAAGCTTTTGCGCGCACGGGAAAATTCCGGCTGTCATTGCTTCGGCAGGAACGTGAACACCACGGCAGCGACAATACAGGCAAAGGCCGCCATGTGATTCCACCGGATACGCTCGCCGAGGTAAAACATCGCGAACGCGCAGAAGACGGTGAGCGTGATGACTTCCTGGATGATCTTGAGTTGCGTGGCGGAGTAGGTCGAGTTGCCCCAGCGGTTGGCGGGCACCATGAGCACGTATTCAAAAAGCGCAATACCCCAACTGGCAAGGATGACCATGAGCAACGGCTTGTCCTTGAATTTCAAATGCCCGTACCATGCGAACGTCATGAAAACATTCGAGCAGGACAAGAGCGCAATCGGAAACCAACGGGTCTGGATGAGTTCGTTCATTTGAAAAAGTATGGCCGCAATGTGATTTGCAGCCACGAAAAAATCATCAAGGTTGAAGAACCGCAGCGCGGTAGAACCGCCCGGATACCGGCGCATCTGCATCCGTCAACCAAATCAACCCGCCATTGCCGGAGAGGATGGAGGAATCCAGCGGCGTCCATTGCTCGTCGTTGAGGGTGCTTTTGTATTCCAGTTGATAGAGAGCGCCGGCGATGCTTTGCAGGGAAATATCCACACTGGTTTCGTTGATGCGCAGGCCGGTCAACACCGGCTGCACAAGAACAGCCGGATTGGTTGCCAGCAGCGTGAGTTGCATCACATTCGTGCGCGAGGCGTTACCCGTGGTATCGCGGGCAAAAGTACGAAGAGTGTTGAGACCGGGCTTGAGGAGCAGTTGGGCCTGCCAGTTCGTCGTACCGGAGGCGCGCAACCATGGGCTGGCATTAAGTTGATAAAACACACCATCCACAACCATGTTGTCGCGCACGATTCCCGCCAGCGCAAGTTGGTGGGTCTTGAGCTTCGCACCGGATTTGGTGCTCGTCACCGTCAACGTGGGTGGCGTGACGTCGGCAAAGCTGGCGGCGAAATCGAATCCCTCCTGCATGACGAACGACAGCGTGCGCGCCGTGGTGGCGTTGGTGCCGTTGATGCGCCAGCCGCGAAATGCATTTCCCTTTTGTGCCACCGCACCGATCTTGTAGCGGCGACCTATCTCCAGTTTTTGCCCGGTGACAAATGGCGTGATGACACCGCCCGCCTGGGCGGTGCAGGTGATGGGCGCGAGCACCGTGAGCCGGACCGCCGTGTTCGTTGTCGCACCGACTTCGTTTCTCAAGACCAGCGAATAATTTCCGGCATCGCGCCCGCGCACATTTTGCAAGGTAAGTGCGATGGCCGTGGCTCCGTCAATGTTTGTGCCGTTGCACATCCATTGAAACTGCATCGGCGGGTTGCCGATCACCGGCGCAGCCAGCACGGCTGTCTCGCCAACGGATACGCTTCTGGTCACCAGGGTCGTCACCTGCGGCGAACGCGCCGCGGAAGGAGTAACGATTTTCAGGATGTTCGACGGGAGCGATGTGCCGTTCGTGCCGAGGGCCGTCACACGGTAATAGTACGTGGTCTTGGAGCGCAGTTCCGTATCTAAAAACGCCGGACTGTTGGCCGCAGTGTAACCTGCAACGATCCACGGGCCGCCGGCAGATAACGAGCGCTCCACGGCAAATCCGTCCTCGCCCGTGGAATTGTCTGTCCAGGCGAGAAGCAGGTTGATCGGAACCGTGGAACCAGTTGCAGCCACACCGGAGTTGATCGGAAACAATCCAACGCACAACAGCGCCGCGAACAGCACGACATTTCCGCAACGGCTCAACATAATCGCACCGGAATGTTTCGCGTGGAGAGGTATTGCTTCACGTCGCCGACGGTGTGCTCGCCAAAATGAAAAATGCTTGCAGCCAGCACTGCGTCCGCCTTGCCCTCCAGCAACACATCCGCCATGTGCTCAAGTTTCCCCGCGCCACCGCTGGCCACCACCGGCACGCCGACAGATTCACTCACACGCCGTGTGACAGTGAGATCAAATCCGGCTTTCGTGCCATCGGCATCAATCGAGTTGAGCACGAGCTCGCCCGCGCCGAGAGAGACGGCACGCCTGGCCCAATCCACGGCAT
>CAZFNB010000522.1:0-2636 GCA_964520235.1 uncultured Bifidobacterium sp.
CGAGAGTACCGTTCTCGCAGTTGAGCAGGTAGCCGGTCAGCACCGTGAGGCGGAGGGCTTCCTCGTTCGGCACGGGCAACACGCCGGGCAGCCCGAGGCAGACGGGGCAGACGTTGGTGTTTGGTTCAGCGCCGTATTGATTGGCACAACCGCACCACATCTTCGATTTCGTCTTGAGCTGGACGTGGGTTTCCAGACCGATGACCGCTTCGTATTCCATAATTGACGTGGGAAGTTTAACCACGAACCGACGCGAATGGACACGAATTTTTGAGCGTTGATCTCTGAAATCCAAACAACGCATCTGAATTCTGGAATTTTCAACGGATTGAGACCGCTCCTGGCAAAGGCCGGCAATTTATGTCGTCAGAAACGGTGGATTCTTAAATCTGAAGAGGTGCATTTGATTGCTTGAACAGCGATCAATCGCCAGTCGGTTCCCATTTGGTCTCAGAGTTCGCACTGGCATATCTCCTGCAATGTTTCCGCGCGAGGAAGGGAACACACATGGCAACGAAGATGAAACTTTTGAAGCTGATGCAGGAGTCCAAGGGGCACGCGCAAATCACCAATCGCCGTCCGGCTCCGCGTCCGCCAGTGCTTTACTTGATGCAGTTGCGAGCGCAACAGCCCGCGCCAACGGAGATTCCGAAACGCCGCTTGTCCGTCAACACTGAAGCGGCGGACACGACGAACGTTTCGTTCACGATCAAAATCAACCACGTCAATCCCGGGGAATCCCCGTTCCCGGTGGTCGTGGGTTGATTTCCGCCCCGGGGATGCTGGCTTGATTCAAGGCAGTGTCCCGTCAAAACGGCGACACATCCGGTCATCGCGATAGAAATTCCACTTCCATCCCCGCCTGACCGAAAAGATTTTTCAACTGTGCCCGGGCCCGGTCTTCAGCGTCCTTAAGAATCCCCGCCGTGCGCGCCGCGCGCCGGATGTCGTCCACGGCAATCTGCCGGGCGTTTTGTTCCAGATCCTTGTCGAACGAGCGGAGCAAACCCGTTGTCCGCTCCACCACACGGGTCTGCTTCTCGTCCAGATACGCATCGGTGATCTGCGGCGCGGGCAGGCGGATGGAAACCTTCTTTTCTGAAACGTTCAGATCCTCCTGCTTGAGCTGGTCAAAATTCACACCCGCCTTAACCACGCCGCTCGCCACCAGCAACACGCGGTTGTCCCCGAACCATTTTGCATCCTCCATGACAACGACCTTTTCCATCACGTATTTGACGGTGACGAGTTGCGACAGCGTCTGGACTTGCTGCAAAACCGTGGCGGAATTCAGCGCGCGGGGGCCGGAAACGCCCGTAAGAAATTTCGGCGCAAATCCGCCCAGCCAGATGCCGGCCAGAAAGACCACTGCCAGCGCGAGCATCGTCAGAAAGACATGGGATTTCTTCATGCGCGAATTAAGCTGTCGCAACCATGAAACCGTCAAGCGCGAAGCACCCTGATACCCGGGGATCAGGCCGCAACGAATTTCTCCAACGCCGAAAAAAGCTCCTCCGCGTTGCGATGGTGCGCACATGCGCCCGGCGCAGTGACCAGGCCAAATCCCGGCCCGTAAGCCCGACCGTTCGCGACGCAGGCACTCGTGCCGCATTCGGATATTTGCCTCTCTGCCGCGTGCATCACACCGGCATGATCGCCGTCCACTTCGTATTTCCAGCCGATGATTTTTGCCTTTGTAAACAAACCGCGAAGTTCGGCGATCACTTTTGGAGTCGGGACAAGCTCGGCCAGAAGTGTTCCGGCGCGCGTGGATATTTTCCCGGAATTGATTTCTGTCAGATCACCCTGCGGCGAGCGAGACCAGATTTTACCGAACATGAAATCACTCACCGCCGCCGCGTGAAACACCGCATCCACGTTTGATTTGCTCAAAGCCATCAAGCGCCCGCGCAGATCGTTCGTTGTGCTGAATTGTTCCACACGCTGCGCCCGGCGTTCGCCACAATACGTCGCCTGCTCGCCGATGAGCAGGGTCACTTGATGGCCGCGGGTGACAAGAAAGTTTCCCAATTCCGTTCCGAGTTTACCCGTGGAGAAATTCGTGAGCCTTCGGACATTGTCCATCGTCTCGTAGGTCGGCCCGGCTGTGATGATGCAGTTCATTTTTCGGTCGGCCACTCGATTCCGTAGAGTTTCGCAAAACGCCGCCGATGCAGCGCGCCGTCCAGATAATCGTAATGGCTCGGAACAATCCAGCGCGGATTCAGTCGGCGGACCTTTTCGATGCTTACAGGAAAAAATTCCGGCGCACTGTTCAGGATGGCCGGAGGTTTGTGGGTGTTGAAAAAATAACTCGCAAACATGTCGCCACTGAAAAGGAGGTCATGTCTGGCACTGTAAAAACCACAATGGCCCAGCGTGTGTCCCGGCAGATGGACCACCTTCAAACCGCCCCAAAACGGGAGCAACCGCTCATCTTGCAGAAACTCGTCAATTGTGCCCGTCTGATAACGAAATACGAGACGCCCAGCCGCTTCAAGCCGCCCGCACCACCGCGCGATTCCAGTGTAGGGATAAGTTCCCGCAATGTGTCTTGATTCCTCTGCATGAGCGAAAACTTTTCCTCCCGTCCACGATTTGAGCCACGCGAGATTGCCTGCGTGATCAAGATGTCC
>CAZFNB010000523.1:0-2636 GCA_964520235.1 uncultured Bifidobacterium sp.
CGCGATGAGCCGGGCCGGCAATTGCGCGACTTCACACCGTTTCTGTTCAACGATTGTCTCGAGGATGTTCACTGCGGGATGATTTGCCAAAGTGCGGCGCTTGCGGAAAGCTTAATCACTCGCGCGCGCCGCGTTTGCGCGCGGACCTATGGCAGTTCACCGTTTAACGACCAGTTCCATCGCATGAAAACACCGATCACCGCGCTCACTTTCACGGGCGGCTTGCTCCTGGGCTTGACGCTCGCGTTTTGTCTCGGCGCCGCACCAAAGGCAAAAACCACGCCCACCAACCAGCCGTCCGTCACCCCAAACCCGGCCAGCGCTGCGGCCAGTCAGGATTGGAGCGGGTTAAAGTTCTTCTCCTATCCCAACGGCGGCACGGGAATTTTTGATCCATCCACAGGGACGATTTACGTCTATGACTCGGACCTGAATCGCTGCTACCTCGTCCGCGAACTCAGAAACTTGGGCGAGCCGCTCCGCCGACTATAGGCGTCACATTGGCCCAAGCTGAGGACGGCGGGCTACTCCTCGTCGTCCTTGACCCCCTGCATCCGTTTCAACGGGCAGCCGGCGCGCAGCCAGCCGTTTACAAAGGCGTCGAGATCGCCATCCATCACGCCCTGCACGTTGCTCGTCTCGACGCCGGTGCGCAGATCTTTGACCATGCGGTACGGCTGAAAGACGTAGCTGCGAATCTGGTTGCCCCACGAGACGCTGCCCTTCTCGCCGTAGAATCGCTCCATCTCAGCCTTTTGCGCGTCCACCCGCTGCGCGTAGATGCGCGAGAGCAACAGATTCATCGCCGTGGCGCGATTCTGATGCTGTGAGCGTTGCGCTTGCGACGCCACCACGAGTCCGGTCGGAAGGTGCGTAATGCGGACGGCGGTTTCCACCTTGTTCACGTTCTGCCCACCCTTGCCACCGGAGCGAAACGTATCAATCTGAAACTCGTTCGGCGGAATCACGATTTCCGAGGATGCCTCCTGAATCTCCGCGATCGTGTCCACGCTGGCAAAACTCGTGTGCCGGCGTTTGTTCGAGTCGAACGGTGAAATCCGCACCAACCGATGCACCCCGCGCTCGGCCTTGCAGAAGCCATAGGCGTTCTCACCCTTGATCAGCAGTGTGACGCTCTTGATGCCCGCGCCTTCGCCGGGCAACGCATCCTCGACCTCGACCTCCCAACCGCGCAGTTCGGCCCAGCGTTGATACATGCGCAACAACATGCTGGCCCAATCGCACGCCTCCGTGCCGCCCGCGCCGGCGTTGATGCTCAGGATGCAATTGCTTTTGTCATGCGGACCGTTGAGGAAAACCCTGAGTTCGAGCGCGTCCAGCTCCTTCAGGAACTTGATGGTGTCGCGTTCGAGTTCGCGCTCGTGTCCGGCCTGGGCTTCGGGCGGTTCGCCCTCGGCAAGTTCGAGCATCACGCGGAAATCGTCGAGCTGCTTTTCGGCGGCGAGCAGCGGATCAATCTTGCCGCGGAGGGAATTGGCCTCGTCAATTGCCTTCTGTGCCTGCTCACGGTTGTTCCAGAAGGAGTCCAGCGCCATCTGCGCTTCCAACTCGCTCAGGCGTTTCTGCGTGCCCGGGACGTCAAAGAAACCTCCGCAGGTGCGTAAGTTTCTGCGCTGCGGTTTCGACGTTGGCTTTGACGATATCAAACATGCGGCGGGACGATACGCGACTGTGCGGCGGGAATCCAGAACTGAAAGCGAAGTGAATCGTGGGAATGAATGTGGCACTAAAGCTCGTCTTCGCGTTCGGTAAAGAACAACTGGCGGGCACGGTCAAAGTCCACCTCCGGCACGAGCACGTTCGCCGGGCGGCTGAGATCACCGTCATCCGGCGCGTCCGGCTCGACGAATTCCTGCGTGGCGGCGATGCCGTGCTTTTCCAGCATGACCACCAGTAATTCGGTTTTCACAACGGGACCTGTAAAAAGGAGTTTCACTTCTGGAATAAATCACAAACGGTGCGGCTCGACACGAATTCTTCTCGGATGGGATTTAGTTCGCTCAAGGCAACTGCAACCAGTTTGTTTGGACTCCGGTATTTCCAAGCGCCTCGCGCAAACTGCTCGCCGAATGTACCTGCACACTCCCATCCGCCAACGCCAAGTTCCCCTTTCCTTCGTGAAGGCCAGCCGCCCAGCCTGTCGTGTTGCGGGTCGTAAGTCCGACAACACCGTTGATCGGCCGAACAGCGTTCCAAATATTGCGGTCACCTGCGAAAATCATCTGAGGCTGGGAATCGTCCGCTAACAGGCCGATGAAATAACTCACATTCGAGTTACTCAGAGTAGGATGAAAGCTCCGGACTCGCAACCGGCCGGAATCGGCTGGGCAGACCAGCACATACGGCGTATTCAATTCATTTGATATGACCTCAAAGTGCCGAAAAGTCTCTCCTGTCGGAATCCACTCTTTTGTGCCGCCGAGATTGGTTGCCAGATCCATCGGTAGAGCGTTGGTGTGATCAAGCGACCACTGCTTGAAACCGAGGCCGATCTGCTTCAGGAAGCCATTGCAGGTGATGAGCTGGGCCCGCTTCCTCGCATTGGCCAGACCGGGCAACAGCAGGACGGCAAGCATCGTGACAACCGTGATAACCACCAGCATCTCAACGAAGGT
>CAZFNB010000524.1:0-2621 GCA_964520235.1 uncultured Bifidobacterium sp.
CGTCAACGTGCGACGCACCTTGATGGCTTCGGCGCGGGACTCGATGTCTGGCACCCAGAATTCGTTCATCACAAACAATGCCCCACTTCCGATCAAGCCAGCGGCGAAATACGGTGCGCACAACCGCCACAAACTCACTCCCGCAGCGCGGATGGCCGTGATTTCGTTGTAACGCGCGTGGTTCGTCAGCGCGTACAGCAACGCCAGCAACAGGGCCACCGGCAACACCAGCACGAGAAATTCCGGCGCACGCACCGCGTAATACTCGGCGATGTCATTCCATTGCATCTTCAATTCCTGGAACTTGCCGACGTCCGTGAACAGGTCGAACGAAATCCAGAAAATCAAAAAGCCCCCGAGGCAAAAGCCAAAGGGCAGCAGCAACTCGCGCATGAGGTAGCGATCCAACAGACGCATCGGGCGGAGTCTAAAGTTCCGGCCTCAAAGTCCAAAGTCCAAAGTCGCAGATTGATATGAGCGAGGCGCCGATTTCCGGTTGTTGCGCGGTCATTTCGGTGGCGGTGGACGATTGCCTCGCGGCATGTTTCCGTTCGTCCCCGGCCCACGCGGCCCACGACCCATCGGCCCGCCGTTGGGGCCGCCCATGCCTGGCCCGCGCTTGAAAAAGCTCGCGTCAGGCGTGCCGCGCCATTGCCGGGAGAGTTGGGGGAATTCATCTGTGATGCAGTAATAGTACGTGCCGCCTGGATATTCGGGCGTGACGCCGAACCGTCCGTTGCAGTCGTCGAGATCGCCGCTGCCCGACACGTATTCGTAGTCGGCGGTAAATCTGCCGTCGTGATTTCCACCCGGTCCGCCGGTGCGCGGCCCTTTTTTGATCTGCCAGCTTGAGAGCATTTTCTTCAACGGACTCGTGGCGTTCGTTGCCGTGCTGTGGGCCAGGCTGGTGTAGATCGGAAAACCATCCGCCGCATAGCCGACGAGCAACATCTTCTTCTCATCACCGCCCAGCTTTTGCATCAGACCCGTCGGCAATCCGTGATAATGATACGCGCCGGTCGGTTGGACATGGGCGTTGTTTGCGTCGAGACCCAGATTGATGAAGCCGGATTTCGCCTCGTAATTCCATTCGCGCTGGCCATTCCAGAATTCTCCCGTGCCCGGCTCGAATGGCACGCCATTCAACGCCACACCAAACCATGCGCCGCGACCATCGCGCGGCGTGCTGTTCGTCTGCGGTTTGAGTGGCACGCGAAACATGTAACTCTGTGCCGAGATGCTGTTCGGGTTGCCGCGATTCGGAAACTGTCCCGGCGTGTGATCCGGCAATCCGTTCGCACGGATGACGCGAAAGCCGCCTTCGATGGAAATGGAAACGCTGGGCTGTGTTTTGCCGGAAGATTCCGCCGTCAGAGTGTCACCTGGTTGAGCTGCGGCCAGCAGCATTGTTGGCTCTGTTTCGTGACCCGGATGCGCGCGCGCCACGGTTGCGATCATCAACGGAACGATTCTCAAGGACAACCTCATCGCAATTTTCATGAGTCAAGTGTAGCAACTTCAACCTTAAGAAGGAATGAAGCCGTCACCTGACCACGCTGTAAAATGCGCGACCTGCGAGCGGTGAAGTATCCTTGAGGCTGACAGTCGAACCGTTCGTCGTTGAAATCGCGTTAGTGACCCGTGACCAGAACCCGGTGGAAATGTCTTCACATCGCCACAATACATACGCGGCTTGCTGCGTGAGCGTGCAACTGAACTGACCATTGCTCCACGTCGCGCCGGTGATGTAAGCGCCCGTGTTCGTCGAGTAACCGTTCAACTGGAAGCGCAGCCGGTCGTAATACTGCCGCTGTTCCGCCGACGCCGTTGCTGTGAGATTCGTGAGTTCGAGCGGATCGGTTTCCAGGTCGTAGAATTCCTCCGTGCCGTTGCTGAAGTGGATGAGTTTGTAGCGGTCGTCACGCAACGCGCGTCCACCGACGTTCGCTGCCACGTTTGTTCCGAACACTTCAGAGTAGGCGCGGCGCGAGATGGTGTTCGTGCCCGTGAGCAGCGGCACGAGGCTCTGTGAATCAATCGTCACGCCGGACGGCACTGCGGCGCTGGCGGATGTGCCGGCGAGTTCGAGGATCGTTGAAAACAAATCCACCGCATTGACCGGTGTCGTGTTCGTGCGGTTCGGGCTGGCGACGGACGGGCCGGAGATGATGAGCGGGACGTGGATGCCGCCTTCGTAAAGCGTGTCCTTGCCGCGCGCCGATGAATACGGCGGCGCGATGATGCTGCCGGGCGTGCCGTTGTCGCCGATGAAGATGATGTGTGTGTTGGTGCGGTCCACAACGGTAAGCAGCCGGCCGATTTCAGTATCCATCGCTTCCGTCATGGCCTCGAACCGGCGCCGATTATTCGTGAGCGTATTGAGCGGATAACTGGGACAGAGCGATTGCGGAGGTGAATGGAACGGCGAGTGCGGAGCATTGAACGCAGCCCAGACGAACCACGCGTTCGTGCCGCGCGCGGAAATCCAACTGATGGCGTCGTTGACGAGATCAGTGGTGGCGTAGTTGGTGTTGCCGGCGGTGCTCGTGCCGTTCACGGACTTTGTCCAGTTGGTGTAATTGCCGATCGCGCCGACGAGATTGCCCGCAAAGTTTGTCCAT
>CAZFNB010000525.1:0-2621 GCA_964520235.1 uncultured Bifidobacterium sp.
TCTGCATTCCACTCATGTTGCTGTGGTTTCAGATGACCAATAACTTTTTCCCGCCCAAAAAAATCGAGCCAGCGGCCACGAACATGGTCGCAACGGCGCAATCGAACTCGATTTCGCAGACAGGCGCGTCTCCAGCCGCCGTCACGACGACCGCCACCCCACAATTGCCCGTCCGGGCGGCAATCTCCACGAACGTCACCGAGGAAACGCTGGTCATCACCAACGAGAACGCCCGTTACACGTTCACGTCGCGTGGCGGTGGCTTGAGGGATATCGCGCTGGTGCATTACCCGGAAACGATCACGCGCCAGACCAAAAAGAATCCTCTCACGAATGCCGTGGCTGCGTTGAATGGACAGGCGCAGGTGCCGGTGCTGGCGGTGTTGGGTGATGAGAGCGTGCAAGGCGACGGCAGTTTTGTGCTGGCGCGAACGACAAACGGCATTTCCGCCGAGAAATCACTGCCCAACGGCTTGCGCATCGTCAAACATTTCCAGGTCAGCACGAATTATCTCGTTCACGCCACGGTACGACTTGAGAATTCCTCCGGGAGTCCGCTTACGCTGCCGGCGCAGGAATGGGCAGTGGGCACGGCCACGCCGATGGGTTGGGACGATGACGGAAGCTCGGTGGGATTGATGTGGTACGACGGCGTGAAGAATTCCAAGCAGGAGGTCACCACACCGTGGTTTGAGAATCGGACGCTCGGTTGCAGTCTGTTTCCTGAACGGCTGCGCCCCAAATACGAGGAAGGTTCGAGCAACGTCTTCTGGGCTGCGCCGCACAACCAGTTCTTCGTTCTCGCTGCCATGCCTGATGCGCCGGCGGAGAAGATCGTTTCCCGCGTGATTTATCTGCCAAGGCCGGCGCAAGGACATTTCAGCGACAAGAACAATCCTCCACCCAAAGGTTATGAAACCGTGCTCGTGTATCCGGGCGCAACAATCGCTCCGGGCCAGGCCATCGAACGGAAATTCAACCTGTTCGCCGGGCCGAAGGAATGGCGCACGTTGGAGCGAATAGGCGACACGTTCAAAAATCATGTTGATCTCGTGATGGGTTTCGGCGGCTTCTTCGGATTCTTCGCGAAGATTCTGCTTCTGGCCATGAACGCACTGCACCAGATGCTGAGTCTGCCGTACGGTTGGGCGATCATCGCCATCACGGTCATCATCAAGCTGGTGTTCTGGCCGTTGACGGCGATCAGCACGCGGTCGTCCCAGAAGATGGCCGCCCTCGCACCGCAGATGACCGCCATCCGGGAAAAGCACAAGGACGACCCGCTCAAGATGCAGCAGAAGATGAACGAGCTGTACCGCGAGCACAAAATCAATCCCGTTGCAGGATGCCTTCCGGTGGTGATCCAGCTTCCGGTTTTCTTTGGTTTGTTCACCATGTTGAAAAGCGCCATCGAATTGCGCGGCGCGAGTTTCTTCTGGGCGGTGGATTTGTCGAAGACCGACACGTTGTTTGTGATTCCCGGGTTGAGTTTCATTCCATTCATCAGTGTACCGGAGGGTCTGCCGATCAATTTGCTGCCGATTCTCTACATTGCCTCCGCTCTGTGGCAGACGCACATGATGCCGCCCTCGCCCGGCATGGACCCGGCCCAACAGCGTCTCCTGCGCTGGATGCCGCTGATGTTCCTGGCCATCCTGTACAATTTCTCGTCCGGCCTGGCGCTTTACATGACCGTGAACAATCTGCTCACGATTTTACAGACGCAGATGATGAAGAAGAACGCGCCGGGAACGCCGGGAGCGACCCCGGTTTTAGCCGGATCGCAAACACATTCAGCGTTGACGCCCGCCAGCAAAAAGAAAAAATAGTCCGCGAACAGACTTATGCCCGCACAACCCAAAGCAACGCTCGGAAAACTGCTCGAACTGCTCGGCTTCCCATCAACCATCGAGGAGCATCCGATGGACGATACGATCCTGCTTGATGTGAAGGCGGAAGATTCCGGCCGGCTCATTGGTCGTCAGGGCCAGACACTTTCCGATCTTCAGTACATCACCAACCGCCTGCTCTTTCAGCAGGATCGTAATGCGCCAAAGGTGATGGTGGACGTGGCCGGTTATCGCTCCCAAGCTCGTGAAGCCCTGGTCAAAAAAGCAAAGGAAGCCGCCGAAAAAGTCCGCCGCTGGGGTGATGTTGTGGAATTGGAACCTCTTTCCTCGTTTGACCGGCGCATCATTCATCAGGCGCTCAAGGACGATCCAGACATCGAAACACAAAGCGTGGAGGTGGATGGCACGGACAAGAAGGCCATGTTGCTGCGTCCGAAGCACTGAATTCCCACGCCGGGAATCATTTAACAGCAAGCCCGTTGCGCCGGATTTCAACGCAGCGCCCCTGCTCCAAAACCATCACCTCGTCACACAACGTCCGCACTTCATCCGTTTCGTGGGTCACATAAAGTATCGGAAGTTGAAATTCATCGCGGATGCGGACCAGATAAGGGATGATCCGGGCCTTCAACTTGGAATCGAGACTGGCCAGAGGCTCATCAAGCAGCAACAACCTTGGAGCGGCCAGCAACGCACGGGCAAAAGCCACCCGTTGCTGTTCCCCGCCAGAGAGAAAAGAAACACCGCGCTCAAGCAGACTCCCGATTTCAA
>CAZFNB010000526.1:0-2613 GCA_964520235.1 uncultured Bifidobacterium sp.
CGGCGCGGGTGTGCAGGTTTCCTACGCCACATCCAGCAACGCCGTTTACTCGCTTGAAACCTCCCAAAACCTGCAAAGCTGGACGCCACTGCTTACAAACTCGCCCGCCAATGCGACGTTCACCACAAACCTCGCAGCGCAGCCCGGGCAAAACTTCCTCCGCCTGCGGCTGAAACCAAACTGATCTGATCTTTTATTTCAAACTTTTGAGAATTTTTCTTGGCAAACGGTTCGCGTGAACGTAGAACCGTGTCGCTCTTTGAAAGAGACGGGCCATGTCCCGTCAGTTGTAGCAGTCAAACGCAGGGAACGCCGTGAGAATCGGCGACGGTTGCGCCACTGTATCGGATTACAAGCTCCCATGAGCCACTGCGCGGTCAGCAGGACGCGCGGGAAGGCGGGAGCAAGGTTTGAAGTCCGGAGTCAGGATATCGGTTTGATTGCTCTCGTCGGCCTGTTCCAAAAGAGCAGGCACTTCTCCGCAAAGAGAAGGATGAGGCCAGCCTGCCGATCTGTTTTCGACAGGATTCGTTGAATGCCTTCATTCCCGTTTTGCGCGAGTGAGGGCTTTTTTATTTCCCAAACTCCGCGCTGGTCTCTCTGAAAACCAAAACCGCCCGCAGTTTTGTCGGGCAAAAGAAAGATCGGCAAATGCAGAAAAAATCGTTCCTGACGCTGGCGCTGGCCGGCGCGTTGTTCACTCCAAATCCTGTCACGGCCCAGTTCGCGTCCTCAGTGGTGAGTTACACCAGTGGCGCCGGCTTCCAACCGGGCTATACCACAGCAACGAGCGCCTTGGGCGAGCCTTCCCGCATCACGCCGGGCCTGTTTGGCGGGCCTGTGGACCCGTTCAATCCGCCGTATCTGTCCACCCAGATTGTGTCCATCGGCGCTGGCGGATCGCTCACGGTGCAGTTTGCCGCGCCCATCCAAAACAGTCCGGCGAACCCGTTCGGACTGGACTTCAACATCTTTGGCAATGCCGGGTTCATCATCACCAACGGCGATTATTCAGGCGGGGGAATCACCGATGGCTCGATCTTCGGCGCGGATGCAACGGCCACACGGGTTTCAGTGAGCACGGATGGCGTGAACTTTTTTACGCTCAACCCGTTTCTCGCCCCGATTGTGGACGGATTATTTCCAACGGACGGCATCGGCGATTTTGCGATGCCAGTGAATCCGTTGCTGACTGCGCCGGACTTCGCAGGCAAAGACCTGACAGGCATCCGCGCGCTTTACAGTGGTTCCGGTGGCGGGCGTGGGTATGACATTTCCTGGGCTCAAGACGGCTTCGGCCAAAGCGTTTCGCTTTCAAGCGTTCAATTTGTCCGCATTGAGGTGCTCGGTGGCAACGCGGAGATTGACGGTTTCGCAGCGGTGCCCGAACCAGGCACGGGGGCGCTTGCTTCACTTACAACGCTGGCAATGTTGCTTGCGCGAAAGAAATCCAACTGACCTCAAGCGAACCTCCGCACGCCTGTGTCCCGGGCATGCGGAGGCCGCTCCGGTTGCCAAACCGAATGGATTCCAAACCACAACCAACCGGGAAAATTACGGCAACGGTGATTGATCCCACGCTTTGCCCGGTTTGCCACAGGCCGAATGATTGTGCGGCGTGCAAGCCGGACGGCTGTGCAACCGCGTGCTGGTGTGTGACGGCGGAAATCTCCACCGGGCTCCTCGCGCTTGTGCCGGAGACGTTGCGGAATCGCGCATGCATCTGCCGAAATTGCGTGGACGCCTTCCAACGAGGACAAACACCGGAACCCACGGGTGATTTTTATTTCGATGCGGACGGCTTGCTGGTGTTCACAGCGACGTATCATCTGAAGCGGGGACATTGCTGCGGCAACAACTGCCGGCATTGTCCTTATGTTCCTGACATGGCATGAAGCATCGCGGCGTCATCCTGAATTTGTGTGTCGCGCTTGCAACGCTTTCTGCTCGCGCGCTGACTCTGACGGAGGATTTTTCCGGCAACCCACAAACGAACGGCTGGCATTTTTGGGGTGACACGAACCTTTTCGCCTGGGACAGCACGAATCAATATCTTCGCGTGACGTGGGATTCTACAAAGCCGAACAGCTTCTTTCACCGTCCGCTCGGGACAATTCTCACGCGCAGTGACGATTTCAGCCTGAGCTTCGACCTGACGTTCGAGGATTACGCGGCGGGTGTTACTCCGGGCAAGCCGGGCGCGTACGAAGCTGCGCTTGGATTTTTGAATTTCGATCAAGCCGCACAGTCCGCGTTTTCTCGCGGCGCAGGCGTCAACTCGACCAATGGCCCGCGCAATCTTGTCGAGTTTGATTTCTTTCCGTCGTTCGATGTTTTTCTGCCGACCATCGCGCAAACCGTCGTTGGCACGAATTTCAACAACTGGCTCTACAACCACGACAATCTGCTGGAAATGACGCCGGGAGAGGCGTTTCATGTGGCCATGAACTTCAGCGCAGCCTCCCGCACGCTGACGACGGTCGTCACAAACAACGGAACCCGCTACGGCGATGCGCAAACGATTGTCGTGCCGACCAACATGGATTTCAGGGTCGCCACATTTTCGGTGAGCAGTTACTCGGAACAAGGGCAGGACGTGTTTCCGCCCGGCTC
>CAZFNB010000527.1:0-2605 GCA_964520235.1 uncultured Bifidobacterium sp.
CCCAGTGTGACGATGAACGGGACAAGCCGCAGGCCGACAACCATCGCGCCATTGGCCAGTCCCGCCAGCGTGGAAACCAGAATGCCCGCTGCGACGGCAAGCAGCGGTGTCAGTTTGGGGTGCAAGGTTGCGAGCGCCTGCGCCTGCCCATCTGCGCCTGTGACGTGGATGTTCATCACATACGCCACCGTCACGACAGAAAGCGCGATCAACGAGCCTGCCGACAGGTCAATGCCCGCTGCGATGATGATCATCGTCATGCCCAGGCCGGCAGTGGCATAAACGCAGGACTGGCGCAGGATGTTTTCCAGGTTGCGGAGCGTGTAAAATTTTCCGCCATCCACCATGAATGCAAAGAACGCAAACACGACGATCAATGCCAGAAAGCGGCCCAGGATGTTTCCCCAACCGGACGCCAGCCGGAAACTTGTTTTTTCAATCTTATCGGTCATGTGTCATTCAAGGCGCGCTTCAACATGGATGAATTGCAGGTTGATTTTGGCATGAACATTTGAAGGTGTAGCAAATGTCCGCTTGCGAATCAACGCCACGCCCCGAGGTGAAGCATCGAACGAACGTTCGTAGCGGGACGGTCATCAGACTTTCCCGCCGAAGCTCGCATAATCGTCCGCGTCCAGCAGGTCGAACCAGGAAACGATGTCCGTTCGCTTTGGCGCAGATTGCTTGTGAAGCTCGTTGAAGTAGGCGCGTGAGTCCGGGTTGTCGGGCGCACGGCGTTCCTGCCAGAGAGACCAGGCTTCGATTTCCGGCGCGGTGCGCTTGTGTTTCGAGTGGGCGCTGATCCAATCGAGGATTTCCCAATCGCCTTTGTCTGCGGCGACTTCCTTCTTCAGGGCTTCGGGATCAATGCCTGTAAATTCAAGAAACCGTTGATCGAGCGGACAGGCGTATTTGTATTCACCGTTCTTGCCCGACAACGCGGCGCGGCACTTGTCCAACATGCGCGGGAGGATGACATATCCGCCGAGTCGCACACGCGGGCTGCGCGGAGGCTGGCGGGTCAGATCAACGACAGCCATAAACCCCCGGCTTAATTCTTGTCCTTTTTCTCCGCTTGTTGCTTTTGAAGTTTTTCGACCTCATCAGCCTTGATCGTCTCGATCTTCGCGCCCTTCTTCATCTCTTCGAGCGAGGGAACTTTGATGATATCGCTCGTCAACGGCGTGGGCGTGGGCGGCGGTTGCGGCGGTTGGAACGAAACAAGTTCAACGTCGAACAACAGAGTGGAATTCGGGCCGATGTGCGGCGGGCGCGCCTGTTCGCCGTAGGCAAGTTCGGACGGGATGAACAGTTTCCACTTCGCACCGGGCTTCATGTGCGTGAGCGCTTCGGTCCAGCCGGGAATGACTCCTCTGGCTGGAAACGATCGTGTGCCGCCGGGGGCGTTGGTGGAGTTGTCGAATTCCGTGCCGTCAATCAGCGAGCCACGATACTTCACCACCACGGTGTCCTCGGGTTTGGGTGAATCGCCGCTGCCTGCCTCGAGAACGATGTATTGAAGCCCGCTGTCGAACGTCTTCACGCCGGCCTTGGTTTTGTTCGCCGCGAGGAAAGCTTCGCCATCCTTTTTGTTTTTCTCACCGGCAACGCGGCGTTTTTCCTGCACCTTGGTGGTGAGCAACTGCTGATAGGAATTCAACGTGGCGCGCATCTCCTCTTCCGTCATTGTGGCCTTGTCGCCACTGAGTCCGGTTTTGATGCCTTTGACGACTTCGTCAAAATTCAGTTCCTCGGCGGAAATCTCCCGGCGCTTCCAGTCGTTGCCGTAGAAAAGCCCGAGTGCATAACTGGTTTTGTCCTTGTCCACGGCGGGTGACTTGGCGTCGTCTGCGCGGAGGTTGCCTGTAAGAATCAGCCCTGCGCCGAGGGCGAGCAAAATGGTCTTTGTGTTCATACGGGGTTAATACCAAAGTTCCCGCCCGAAACTCAATTCGATTTTGGCAGCGACAGCAACCCGAGTTTTCTCCATGCCGGCTGAAACGGATAGCGCAACACCGAGCGGAGGATGATGCCGCGCACTTCGGCCCTTGAAATCTTCACGCGCCGGGATGCGTCCAGCACCGGCTCGGTGCGCAACCGCTTGATCGTTTCAAACCCGATGAGCACCGGCCACGCACAGGCCAGCCGCACGCGCAGATGTGTCCACGGAATCGTGACCGTGTATTCCCAACCCGCGGCCAGGTGAGATTCGGCCAGATCAAGGTAACGATTGTAGAGCGGACGGAACTTCGCTTCGTTCGCGGGCGACAATAAATCGGCTGGCTTCAAGCCGCACTCCGCCAGTTTGTCCGCAGGAACATAACAGCGGCCTTTTCGCAAATCCGCCGGCAGATCGCGGAGAATGTTCACCAGTTGAAGCCCCTTGCCGAAACGAACCCCATTCTGCTCAAACCAGCCCGATGTCAGTTCATCAAGCGCGAGGATTTCCATGTCCCCGAACTCATGCTCCTGACACATCTCCGTCCAGAACCCGCCCACACAACCCGCCACGCGATACGTGTAATCGTCCAGTTCCGCATCCGTTTGCAGCGCCGCGATATTGTCCGCCGTTGCTCCATCGAAACGCTTCAAATCGAGTTCCTGC
>CAZFNB010000528.1:0-2600 GCA_964520235.1 uncultured Bifidobacterium sp.
GTCCTTGGAGTGGCAGCTCCATCGTTGATGTTGCAAAGACGACATTCATGTCCGCCGTCTGGCGGTTGAATGCTGATGAGGACGAAATGCTGGCCTTCCGGCATTATCAAGGATTGATCGAGTCCGTCCGCAACATGCGAACCAAACCGTGGCCGGAGGTTCACGCCCAATCAACCAATCTGCTGGCTGAATTGCAGAAGACGTTTGACGGACAAAAGCTGCTTGGAAACTACAAGTATATGATTTCCTCCATGCTCATCCCAAATCACAGCCGCGCTCTTCAAAGCATCGTCCACCGCGAGATGGAACGCCGCCTCACCATCACTGCCATCGCGTTGAAACGTTTCCAGCTTCGGCACGGGAAACCGCCCGCGACGTTGGATGAACTTGTGCCGGAGTTCATTCCCACCGTGCCGATTGATTTGATGAATCTGCAGCCGCTGCACTACAAGCTCAATGCAGACGGAACATTCGTCCTCTATTCCGTGGGGGAAGACGGCAAGGACGACGGCGGTGATGTAACTCCAACCGATCCCAAGTCCGCTCCCGACCTGTGGAACGCGCGTGACGCCGTATGGCCGACGCCGGCGGAGTGATTGCGCAATCCATGCACGCGAAAAATCCGGCGGGTGCGCAATCGTTGCGCGGCGGTGTTTTGATTTCCTCGTAAAACCGCTGTTTCACTCGCTGGCATCAAGTTTGCATTGGCGTCACTCAGCGTGCGGAGTCGCAATCGTGCGGCGCTGTACTTCGACAAACCAAAACCAAACCAGGAGACCAGTAAGATGAAAGCAAACAGAATGTTGGCCTTGGCGACGACTCTCGGCCTGTGCCTGTGCGCGGCCCAAAGTTTCGCACAAAACGATCCACAGGGCGGCGACCGCCCGCGTCGTAATCGCGACGGCAACCAGCAGGATGGTGGAGGCCCGGGCGGCGGACGAGGTGGCTTTGGCAACATGAGCCCTGAGGAGCGGGCGAAATTTTTCGCCGAGCGGACAAAAGAACAGCTTGAAATCACGGATGACAGCGAGTGGAAGGCGATTGAACCGTTGGTGACAAAGGTCAACGAAGCCCGTCTGGCTGCGTTCGCAGGCGGCTTTGGCGGACGTGGCTTTGGTCGTGGCGGTGGTGGCGGACAAGGTGGTGGTGGCGGTTTCCCCGGCGCACCGGCGAATCCCGAACGTGAAGCGTTGCAAAAAGCGATTGATGCAAAAGCTCCTGCTTCGGAATTGAAATCGGCTCTCGACAAATACGTCGCGTCCCGCAAGGCCAAGCAGGCTGAACTGGAAAAGGCGCAGGCCGCCCTTCGCAAGGTTCTGAGCCAGCGCCAGGAAGCGCTTGCCACACTAAACGGTTTGCTTTGATTCAGCGCCTCGCACGCGCATGAGAAGCTGGCGCATCCGGCCATGAACGAGAATCTTTCCACCGACTCGCCCTCGAAGGAACTGCTGGACCGCATGATCGCGGCCCGGCAGATCTCCTCGCTGGACGCGGACGCATTGCTGCGTTTGGGGACACAGGCAGCGACCGCTTTGCAGACGGAGGAACAGGTTCTCCGATGGTTGGCCAAGGAATACGACGTTGCGTTCACAACACTCGACGACGTTGAACCGGATCGCCAGCTTCTCTCTCTTTTTCCCGCGCGCATCTTGTTGAAGGAGGAACTCCTTCCTCTGCGCCGCACCAACGGCTCGGTCGAGGTCGCCACCAGCCGCCTTTTTGCCACTCAGGGACTCGACGCGCTGAAAACCCTCAGTGGCCTGAGTCTGAAACCCGTTCTCGCCACCACGGAAACCATCCAGCGCGAAATCAAAAAGCGGCTCGGCGTCGGCGCGGATACCATCGACACGCTCGGCGAGGAGGGCGCGTTTCAGGTCGTGGATGAAGGCAAGGAAGCCGACAATGACCTGGACGTTGATGCCGAGGACGCAAGCATCATCCGTTTCGTGAACCAGGTGTTGCGCGATGCGATCCAGTTGCGCGCATCTGACATCCATCTCGAACCGTTCGAGCAGGAATTCCAGATCCGCTATCGTGTTGACGGTGTGTTGCAGGAAATCCCCGTGCCTGCGACGCTCAAAAAATTCCAGCCGGCCATCGTCTCGCGCATCAAGATTCTCAGCCACCTGAACATCGCGGAGAAACGTCTGCCGCAGGACGGACGTATCAAAATCCGCCTCGATGCGAACGAGGTGGACATCCGCGTGTCGGTGATCCCGATGTTGCATGGTGAGGCCGTTGTGCTGCGCTTGTTGCGGCAGAACGCCACGCTGCTGGGCATGGGCGAGATCGGCATGGACGCACGCGAATTGAAATCGTTCCGCCGCGTGCTCGGCCTGCCACACGGTATCATCCTTGTCACCGGCCCGACCGGCAGCGGCAAAACGACCACGCTTTACACAGCGCTCAACGAGATCAACGACCAGGTCCGCAAGATCATCACCATCGAAGACCCGGTGGAATATCAGATGATGGGCGTGAATCAGATTCAAGTTTCGGAGAAAGCCGGGCTGACGTTCGCGCGCGGATTGCGTTCAATCCTCCGCCACGACCCGGATGTGATCCTCATCGGTGAAATCCGCGACCGCGAGACGGCGCAG
>CAZFNB010000529.1:0-2598 GCA_964520235.1 uncultured Bifidobacterium sp.
CCGGGCGTGGTGGCAGTCATGTGCGCGAACAACGAGACCGGCGTCATCCAGCCGTGGCGCGAAATCCTCGCCATCTGCCAGGCCTACGAAGTCCCGTTCTTCACCGACGCCGTCCAATGGCTCGGCAAGATGCCCGCGAAAGGTTTGGGCGACTGCGATTTCGTCACCGGCGCAGCGCACAAATTCGGCGGGCCGCGCGGCGTGGGCTTTCTCAAAGCGCCGCACAAGCACAAAATCAATTCACTTCTGTTTGGCGGCAAACAGGAACGCGGACAACGCGCCGGAACGGAAAATCTTCCCATCATCATCGCCATGCTCGCCGCGCTGGATGCGCGCGAAAAACAGATCGCCAACGGCGACCACCTGACACGCGGCGAGTGGAAGGAAAAGTTCGAGAAGCTGTTGTCGCGTCATGTTCACGGCTCGGTGGTGGTGGGCGCGGGCACGCCACGATTGTGGAACACCACCTCGGCATTGATGCCCGAGGGCGGGCAGCAGCGATGGGTCACTCGTCTGGACAAGGCCGGCTTCGCCGTCAGCACCGGCTCGGCCTGCACCACCGGCAAGGAAGAACCGTCGCACGTCCTGAGCGCGATGGGTTACAAAGCCGGGCAAGTGACGCAAGTGCTGCGCTTCAGCAGCGGCTGGGAAACAACAGCAGCGGATTGGGAGGCTTTGGAAAAAGGCATCGTAAGAGTTTACAGCGAGGTACACAGCGGAACGTAATAGAGGCCCTGCAAGGGTTTATTCAAACCCCGGCCTCGGGAAACCTCTCGCGTATCCTGCGGCGGACGTGTTCTTCATGGACGGGTTGCAGACGGCGGCGCGTGATGAGGCGTTGCACGGCGTCCAATAATTCCATCCAATCCTCCAACGGCGGCTCTTCCACCGGCTGCCATTGGTCAAACCTCTTTTCGCGATGGAAGAAATTCCACTCGCCTCCGACGCGCTGGGCATAGACTTGTAATCTCTGCCCCTCGTCGGTCACACGTTTCCAACTGATTTCAGCCTTGGCCATGAGTTGGTTAATCCGCTATGGCAGGTCAACACTCGCCACCGCCATGGCAGCGATGCCTTCCTCGCGCCCGATGAAGCCCATGTGCTCGTTGGTGGTGGCCTTGATGCCGATCTGGGCTTCGCGCAGGCCAAGCGCATCGGCGATGTTCTTTTTCATCCCGGCAATGTGCGGATAAATCTTCGGTGCCTGTGCGATGACGGTTGCGTCCACGTTCACGATGCGGCCATTGCGCTGCAATGCCTGCCGCGCGGCTTCCTCAAGAAACACACGGCTCGGTGCACCTTTCCAGCGCGGGTCGGTGTTGGGAAAGAAATGGCCGATGTCCTCCTCGCCCAGCGCGCCGAGCAGCGCGTCGCAGATGGCGTGCATCAACGCATCGGCGTCCGAGTGGCCGTCCAGTCCTTTCGTGTGCGGAATCTCGACGCCGCCCAGGATGAGTTTCCGCCCTGCGACAAGCTGATGAACATCGTAACCAATGCCGACGTGAACCATGTTTCGAGTGTAGGATTTGCCGGATCAACAGCAACGCAATTGTGTTCGTCACCTCACCACGTCATAAACCTCCTCCGTCTCGGTGCGACGGCTCGAAGATTTGAGGAAACCTTTCTCCACCAGCGCCGCAATGATGCGTTCGGCGGTCAGGCGATCCACGCGCATGAGATGGATCAACTCGGAGGCCGTGATGCCCTGGCCCTTTTCGTGGAGAATCTCTATCGCTTCGTTCCCCGGCAATTTGTACCCGGCGTTGAGCAACACACCGCCGATAGCGATCAACGACAGCCCCGCGAACAAGGCGTTGCGGCCGCGCAACGGCATCGGCTCCCGGAAAAACATGTCGAGGATGAAAAACAATCCCACCGCCAGCGCAATCCAGCCCGCCGTTTTCAACGCCTGACGTCGGCGATGGAATTTATGATAATCGAATCCAGCCATATTTTTCCTTTCACTTTTTTGGCGCATCCGTTGACTTGACCTGCCGCAGCAGTTCCAGCGGCGCAACGCTTGCCGCCTTCTCCAAATCCGTCCAAAGCGTACCTGGTCCGGCGTAAATGAGGGACAACTTCACGCGCTCGGGCAGTTGCTTGGCGAACTGGAGCGCGTTGTAATCTCCCGCGCCACCCGCCGCAGCGACCTGTTGCGCGAAACCCTCACCCTCGGCCTTGCCCTTGAGTTCGACGACCTTGGATTCCGCAGCGCCGATCTTGCGCCGGATGTCGGCGCGGATGGCCGCCGTCTGCCGCGCCAGTTCTGCGACCTGCAACCGCCCTTCCGCGGCGATCTGGTTCACGGACTTTTCGCGCTCGGCAGCGGTGTTGCCTTCGAGACGCTGCGTCTCGTATTCCACGACCTGCTCGATCTGGCGGATCAAGCCGACGGTTTCGTCAAGCTGCGCCTTCTTGGCTTCGGTCTTGGTCTTCTCAACGTTCGTGATGTTCCACTCGGCGGCGATGCGCGAGTCCTGGATCGGGCCGGAGATATTGTCCGGGACGAGCGTGTCCTGCACGAGGGCGAGGTCCACTTGCAGATGTTTTTCCTTCAGTGTCTTCTCGATCGTCTCCTGGAAGGCGCGTTGAAACTCC
>CAZFNB010000530.1:0-2596 GCA_964520235.1 uncultured Bifidobacterium sp.
GTGCCGGTGGCTCCGACTGTTATGGCTCCAAAACCGCCGGTGAGAATGGTTGTATTGGTGGCAGGCTGGCTTGTAACCGATGGTGGAGTGGTGCTGGCATAACCTGTGACTTGGTAGGTCACGATTCCATTCTGGGTATCAAGCGCGATATACATGCCGACCTTGGAATCAGCCGCAGCCGTGGCGTTTCCGTTGGCGGTGAGCGGTGTCGGAAAATTTGTATCAACCAGGATTGTTGGAGGTGCGGCTGCAATATCAAACACCTTGTAACGTTGCGAACCCGCAGTTGAAGAATTAGGGCCGAGGACATACGCCAGTGTCTTGTCTCCGACGTTTGCAGCCAGACCGCACCCGCCTGCTTCAGTCCCAAGAAACGTTCCTGACGCCAGAACCGTGAGGTTTGTGGTGAGCAGATTGAACCCGATCAGACGAACCGTTGTTGAGCTCGAATCTTTGCAGAAAAACGTGTCGTTGGTGTAAAAGGTGACGGCTTTGGCAGCTGCACCAGCGGGGATTCCTGCTGCTGACAACGAAAATTCCGTGGAAGTGAAGTTTGTGCCGTCAGTCGTGGTAAAGATGGCGATGTTCGTGTTGCCGTTGCCCGAAGCAATGATCTGAGTGTTCGGCCCTGCGCCACGTACGTCAAAAGAATCGCCATAGCGACCATAACCCGGGCCGGGCGCAACACCATTCGTGTTCCACGCGATCGTCGGCACGATGTTTGTCGTCACATCCTCCGCGTTCCATCTGTAAATTTTGTAGCTTGTGGCTTGGGCGGTGGAGGATGCACCGGAAAGACCGGCCGCGTAAATCACGCCGTCATCCGCCACTTTGACGTGGTTGATGGCAAACGTGCCGCCACTGATGCCTGTTGTGTTCATGTCGGCCAGCAAAGTGCCGTTTGTTCCGCTGAGGACTTTAAGGTGTCCTGACAATGCGCCCAGACGGCTGATGAGCAGCACATTTGTTGTGACAGGATTGATGCCGATGCCGCGTTCCAGCGAGCCGTTGGCAACGTAAGGAACGACACCTGTGGGAATGTTCCAATACGGCGTCAGGATCGGAACTGGAGACTGTGCCGTGGCTTGAATTGCCATTCCGGCGGCGACAATGCCGATGAAAATGTTTCGCATCGTGAATTGTTTGGTGGCTGTTGCTTTTCTCATACTGCTTTTCGTTTTTTGGATTGAGTGAGCGGGGAAAAAGTTTGATGCGTTCCTTCAATAGACCAATGGAACGGTCTCCTGAATACGGCGACAGTCAGGATCGCCGGCGGGTGGTGTACTGGCGTTGAATTTGATTTCTGCGACAGGCCTGAAAATGTGGGTGCCTCGCCAGCGGAAATGTTCAACGTGACCGTCCGCGAAAGATAGATTCCCGCCACGTCCGTGGCGCGTGGCTGGAACGTTCCAAAATCCCAGAGTGGGAGATGTCAGACTGAGCAGCGGATAGATTCCGCAGGCGCCGTTGTCAATGCTGTCCTCATGCTCATCAAGGAAGACAGAGGCTTTGGACGGGCCCGGGTCAACGATCTGGTTCACCTTGAAAGGGCTGCGAGGTTGAGTTGGTGTGGGATTGTAATTGTCCGGTTGCGAGCAAAGGTTCGGGTCGGAGATGTTGATCCAGTTCATCGCCGTGCTCATCGCATAACTGCGAACACGAGGAGCGTTTCCCGCCCCAATGATTTTTCCCTTGTCCGAGGGACATTTATAAATCGCGATGGAAGTGTTGTATTGGAACAGGGTGCCGTTGCGGATATTGTTTGTCTGCGTGGCGGGCGCATCCATTGAGGCGTCTCCTTGAATCCATGAACAAGGTGCGGCTTGATTACCAACGCTCCAGTTTCGAACCAATAATTCCTGATTGTCGCCGGAATACATGACCCAGCACAGATTTAATTGCTTGAGTTGGTTGAGACAGTGCGTGGTCTGGGCTTTTTCCTTCGCCTTTGCCAACGCCGGCAGAAGCATCGCCGCAAGGATTGCGATGATGGCGATGACAACCAGCAATTCGATGAGCGTGAAACCGGACCGATGCTCTGCTGAGGCAGGGCAGTCTTGGCGTTGTCGAGAGTGTCCCGCGGTCATATCGCTGCTCTGCAAGGAAATCATCAGGTTGAGGTAACTATGATTGCGGGCGTGGAGTTCGCAACGAAAATGAAGCCGCCTTGCGCAACATATTCATGTGGAAAAATGGGCGTTTCGCGACTGTTTTGACAGGGCGCGTGTTTCGTTTTGTCAGCGCGTTCCGGCGTCGCTATGATTTCGCGTGTTGATGAATTTCCGTGATTTCAAAACGGGAGATGAGCATCCGGCCAAACTGAAAATGGCGGTTTCAGGTATCATCGCTCATAAACACGTAAAGCTTGAAATGCTGTTGTGGGTTTACGCGCTCGTTGCGTTGGCATTTTTTAACTCTCAACTTTCAGCTGTGGAATCTTCCACCAATGCTGTGGCGCGTTACAACTTCCGGACATGGCAGACGGATGAGGGCTTGCCGCAGAATACCGTGCATGCCATCGCGCAAACCGAGGATGGATATTTGTGGGTGGGAACGCGCGAGGGACTGGCGCGGTTCGATGGCGTTCGCTTCACGG
>CAZFNB010000531.1:0-2595 GCA_964520235.1 uncultured Bifidobacterium sp.
AAACGACCGGTCGAGATGCCCGGTTCACCGCTCGGGTTTTTCACGACGGAACTCTTTTCGCTCAAGGCCAAGCTTGCGGTTCTCCGTGAACCGTTCATAAAACCACGTCGCGACGGCGTGGAGGAAAGCATCGCGCAATTCGTGGTGCGCCGGTTCAATCAGGAATTTCTCGACCACGCCATTGATGCGCTCGTGGCGGGTATTTACGCGGGCGATCCTTACAAGCTTTCCGTCACGCACGCGTTCCCAAAGTTGAAGGCGCTGGAGGACAATTACGGCTCGATGATCAAAGGCCAGATTTTCGGCGCGCGTGAACGCAAGAAGCGCGGCGAAGTCGCCAAAGATCGCGCGCCAAAGTTTTCTTTCGATGAAGGCCTGCAGGTCTTGCCCGACACGCTCGCAGCACAGCTTGGCGAAGCGGTGAAGTTAAACACCTCCGTCACAAAGCTTGTGCAAGCCGGCGATGGCTGGCGTGTGTCAACGTCCACCGGCGAATTCGATCACAGCGCCGTCATTTTCTGCGGCACAGCAAAGCGATTGGCGGAGTTGGAAATTGAAGGTAGGGCGGGCAGTCCTCTGCCCGCCGTCGGCGCGCACGGAGTGACGCGCCCTGCCAGCCAACTGGTTTTATCCAGCTTCTCCGAAATCCGTTACCCGCCCGTGGCCAGCGTGGTTCTCGGTTTCCGGCGGGAAGATGTCGCCCACGATTGTTCGGGCTTCGGCATGTTGATCCCGAAGATCGAAGGCTTCAAGATACTCGGCACGATTTTCTCCTCGTCGCTTTTTCCGAACCGCGCGCCTGCGGGCTATCACACGCTGACAAGTTATGTCGGTGGCGAACGTTACCCGGAACTGGCTTCGCTTCCGGCGGAGAAACTCTACGAGATCGTCTGCGAAGATTTGCGCGTGCTGCTCGGTGTGCGCGGCAGGCCGACGTTTCAGAACTGCGTGTTCTATCCGCAGGCGATCCCGCAATACAACGTCGGCTACGGTCGCTTCAAGGATTTGATGAACGACGTCGAGACCAACGCGCCCGGCTTTTTCCTCGCCGGCCACTACCGCGACGGCATCTCCCTGAGCGATTCGATCGTATCCGGCATCAATGTCGTCGAACGCGTCGAAAGATTCGTGACGCGCCCGGGTTCTTAATCTTAATCTTCCTCTTAATCTTAATCCCCTTCTGGATGGGGAGATTAAGGGCAAGATTATGATGAAGATTACGAAGGGATTGGCGACCGCATGAGCAAAGCAGTTCTACTGGTCAACCTGGGTTCGCCCGATTCGCCGTCCGTTACTGACGTGCGGCGATACCTCAATGAATTCCTCATGGACGGGCGTGTGATTGATACGCCGTGGCTGCTGCGCCGCTTCGTCGTGGGGATGATTCTCATCAAACGCCCGGCGGAATCCGGCCACGCCTACGAAAAGATCTGGACCAAGGACGGCTCGCCGCTCGTCGTCACCAGCAAACACGTCCGAACCGCGCTGCAAAAGCGGTTGAGCGTTCCGGTGGAACTGGCGATGCGTTACCAGAATCCCTCCATCGAATCCGCCGTGAAAAACCTCGCGGCCAAGGGCGCGACAGACGTGTTGCTCATCCCATTGTTCCCGCACTACGCGATGTCCAGCTACGAGACCGCCGTCGTGCGCGTGCAGGAAGTCGCCACCAGACTCGCGCCGCAAATGAAGATCACCGTGCAGCCGCCGTATTACGATCATCCGGATTTCATTGCGGCACTGGTTGCCAGCACGGCGGAGTTTCTCAAGAAGGACTACGACCATCTGTTGTTCAGTTATCATGGAATTCCCGAGCGGCACTTGCGCAAGTCCGACCCGACCGGCTGCCATTGCCTGCAAGTGGAGAATTGCTGCGAAGTCGCGAGCAAAGCCCATGCGACGTGTTATCGCGCGCAATGCCTCGCCACCACGCGCGCCTTCGTGAAGCTCGCGGGTGTGCCCGAGGGAAAGTATTCCGTCTCGTTCCAGTCGCGACTCGGCAAAGACCCGTGGCTCAAACCGTACACGGATTACGAGCTGCAACGTCTCGCTCAGGAAGGCAAAAAACGCATGATGGTCATCTGCCCGGCGTTCGTCTCGGACTGCCTGGAGACCATCGAAGAAATCGGAATGCGCGGCTGCGAGGATTTCATGGCCGCGAGCGGCAGGGAGTTCACGCGCATCCCGTGCATGAACGAACACCCCCGATGGATTGACGCCCTGGCCGGCATGGCGGACAGATTCATCGGAGGTCAGAAATAAACCACCATGCACCACGACCCCTTCCACACCGGTGAGGCCCGTTACAAGTGGAGGGAGGCGGAACGCGCCGAGCAGATCAAACGCCCCGCTGCGGAGCGCATCACGGATTTTCACGAGACTTATTCGCTGTTCGATGAGGCGACGATCCGCGAGCAGGCCAGCCGCTGCGTCCAGTGCGCCTCGCCCGCGTGCGTGACAGGCTGTCCGCTGGGCAATCGCATCCCCGACTGGCTTGCGCTCGCTGCGGAGGGAAAATTTCTGGAGGCCGCCGAAGTCTCCCGCAGCACCAGCAGCATGCCGGAGATCTGCCCGCGCGTCTGCCCGCAGGAACGGCTT
>CAZFNB010000532.1:0-2590 GCA_964520235.1 uncultured Bifidobacterium sp.
GCGGTTTTTCCGGGTTCTTGTAACCGCGCATCCGCGTGTAGAGAAAATCGCGGATGGACTCGTATTCCTTGAAACCCTCGACGACCAGTTCGGCCGTGGCCGAACCCGAAGCGGTCTGGACTTCGAGATTGGCGATGCCGAGCCAGCGCTGGATGAACCCGGACTTCAGGTGGATGTCCTGGATGCGGGCGTAAGTGAGATTGACCTCGCGCCGGAAAAGGATTCCCACCCGCATGTGGATGCCCTCCGCATCGAAGCGATAGCGCAGCGTGTAGTATCTGAAGTAAAGCACTGGCAGCACGACGATGATGGCAGGCCCGGTGAAAAGAGACGTGATGATGTAATACTTCCACAGATTCCGGTGTGGTCGTTCGAGCGCCTGGATCTCCGCGTCAGTAAGCCTGGGAGCAGCTTGCGTTTGCATCGGTGGCGACATGTAACCCACGCCGCCGCACCGAATCAAAACAAAATGTTCTGTTCAAGCTTTGCTGCTTTTGCAAATCGGCACGTGCCCGGAATGATTTTTACCCGTCGGACGAAACCCCATTTAACAAAGCTCCGGCTCCTGGGTTTGTGTCGGCAACGCGAATTTCAGAGTGCCGTCGGCAGCCTCGGGGTACTCGAAGATTTTACCTTCATAGTTGCGGATGACGACGCGGTCGGCATTGCGGCTCAGGACATATTCGGGGCTGACCGGCACCTTGCCGCCGCCACCTGGCGCGTCGATCACGTATGTCGGCACACCGTATCCGGTGGTGTGACCGCGCAGACTTTCCATGATCTCAAGCCCCTTGCGCACGCCCGCGCGCAAATGCGCCGAGCCTGCGATGAGATCGCATTGATAGAGATAATACGGCTTCACCCGGCACATCAGAAGTTTCTGCATGTGCGCCCTCATCACTTCTGCGTCATCGTTGACGTGACGCAGCAGGACAGATTGGTTGCCAAGGGGAATTCCCGCGTCGGCAAGGCGGCCCAGCGCTTCACGGACTTCCACCGTCAATTCGCGCGGATGGTTCGAGTGTACGCTGATGAACAGTGGATGATACTTCTTCAACATGTCACACAACTCCGGCGTGATGCGTTGCGGAAGGAAAACCGGGATGCGCGTGCCGATGCGCAGGAACTCGACATGCGGAATGGCGCGGAGTTGCGCGAGCAGATGTTCAAGCCGCTCGTCGTTGAAGAGCAGGGGATCGCCGCCGCTCAACAGCACGTCGCGAATCTCGGGATGCGCGCGGATGTAAGCGATCTGTTTGTCGAACTCAGGATGGAAATCGTAGCCAGAAGCGTTGCTCACGAGCCGCGACCGTGTGCAATAACGGCAATAGGACGCACAGCGATCCGTGACGAGAAACAACACACGATCCGGGTAGCGATGCACCAGGCCAGGCACTGGTGAATGAGAATCCTCTCCGCAAGGATCGGTCATCTCCCACGCCGCTGTGTGCGTTTCTTCGACGCGCGGAATCACCTGCCAGCGAACCGGGCAGTGCTCGTCAGCAGCGTCAATCAGGTTGAAAAAATATGGCGTTATGGCAAGCGCCAGCTTGTGATTGGCGAGTTGCGTGCCGGCAAACTCCTCCGGAGTCAGCGTCGGCATCAAACGTTGGAGCTGTTCCAGCGAAGTGATGCGGTTGCGCAACTGCCAACGCCAGTCATTCCAGTCGGCATCGGAAACATCCTGCCAGAAGCCACGTCCGTGAGAGCGGAATTCTTTCAAAACGTTCAGATTCCGGCCTGAAGGGGGTTCATCTTTACCAGGGGATTTCGACTCACTGCTCATTTTTGTGCGCACTATAGGTTTGAACCGGTTGCTGTCAAGCCGACCGGATTTTCACCGTTACCGCCATCGGACGACGGCTTTGGCGTTTGATTCAATGTCGCGAGCTTCCGGTCCAAATCGTCAAGCTGGGTGCAGGTGTTTTGAACCAGCTTTTTCAAGGATGGCCGCGCGTTTCTTGGGTCCGGCAGGCTGAAAGAAGCCCGGGCGCGCTGTTCGGAATAATTCAGGAGCACGCGGTGGTATTCCTCGACGAGCGGCACAAAGTCCGGCGATACGCGCAGCCGGGCCATCTGAAGTTCCTGCATCTTCTGACGCAACGTTTGTTCCTGCTGATTTGTGTCCCACTCGCGTATGAGCACCTGCAACGTCACGACCGCAAGCGCCGGACTGTCCGCCGCCGTCCGCCGCACCGCCACAGATGTGCGAAGGATTTGTCCCAGCTTTTCGCGACTTTCATCCGCGCTCCAAAACTGTCCGAAATCCCGTCCGGTGAAATGCACCGTCTGCAACGTCCACCACTTTTCCAGATCAAGCGGCGTGGCAAAATGGGACTTGAATGAACCGTAAAACGCCGTCTGCCAGTTGTAATACTTTCCAAGCTGCCCAATCATCCCGCGAAGACAATCGTCCCCATTCTTGAGGCGCAACAGTTCGCCCACGAACAACTGCGCGTTCAGCCGGTAACGCTCGCCTTCGAGCAGTTCGCTCGTCGGCCAGGATATTTCCCCGATGGTCAGCGGACGGCTTTCACGCATGGCCCGGCGTGCTGATTCCCGCCGGGCATAGTCGCGCTCATCCAATGTT
>CAZFNB010000533.1:0-2568 GCA_964520235.1 uncultured Bifidobacterium sp.
GCCCGTCGCACACCGATCATCGGCGCGATTCCAAAGATGTTGTTCCCTGCGGTCGTCATCCTGCCCGGCATGATCGCCTACGCGTTGACGACACATGCTGCGACGGGCGGTTACACCATCCCGGTCAAGGACGGCGCCATGAATTACAACCAGGTTTTGCCCTCGATGATATTCCATTACTTCCCCACCGGTTTGCTCGGCCTGGCGCTCACCGCGCTGATGGCCTCATTCATGTCCGGCATGGCGGCAAACGTCACCGCGTTCAACACCGTGTGGACTTACGACATCTACCAGCAGATTTGGGGCAAAGGCAAATCCGACCAGCAATTGCTCAACATGGGAAAAATCGCCACTGTGGTCGGCATCATCCTCGCGATGGGCTTTGCGTGGGTTGCTTCTCAATACGCCAATATCATGGGCATCCTCCAGCTTGTTTTCGGCTTTGTGAATGCCCCGTTGTTCGCCACGTTCCTGCTCGGCATGTTCACACGCCGCTCGAACAACACCGGTTCGTTCTGGGGACTGATCATCGGAACGGGCAGTGCCGTCGTATTCCACGGACTTTCGTTCGTGACTGGCAACGCACCCGGCGTCAAGGGCGGCTGGATCAACCCGCTCATTGAATATCCCAAGGACCTCTCACAAACCTTCTGGGTCGCCATCGTTGCTTTCAGCGTCACGTTCGTTATGAACGCCATCCTCTCCGCCGTCACGCAGCGCAACAAGAGCGACGAGGAACTGCGCGGCCTGGTTTATTCGCTTACCGAAAAACAAAAGACCGACCACGAACCGTGGCTGATGCGGCCCGCAGTGCTTGGCACTATCGTGCTCATCGCCGCCATCATCCTTAACATCATATTCTGGTAAACCGCCAACTTTGGAAAAATCATGAAACTCGACCTGAGACTCCCGATTGGAATCCTGTTCACCATCTATGGCGTGCTCCTCGCGATCTACGGATTGGCGGGGGACAAGGCCATCTACGCAAAATCGCTCGGCATCAACATCAACCTGGTCTGGGGCCTGGTGATGCTCGTGTTCGGTGTCCTCATGCTGGCCTTCGCGCTAAAGTCCAGATCCGGGGACAGCAAATAGCTCTTGGCCGCAACCCATGATGCAGGCCGGGAATATTGCGCCACCGCCTTTTACACCGGTTCAAATGCTAAATCCGACGTTGATAGACAAATCGGTTCTGCCAGAATCCGTTTCCGTGCGGTGAAAGATTATTGCTCGTCGAATTGAAATCCATGACAACGACACCTCTGTTACAGATGCGCGGCATTCAGAAGCGCTTTCCTGGCGTGGTCGCGCTGGACAACGTGAGCCTCGAAGTCGGCAAGGGCGAAGTCGTCGCGCTCTGCGGTGAGAATGGCGCGGGCAAGTCCACGCTCATGAAAATCCTCGGCGGCGTCTATCAGCCGGACGGCGGGGAAATACTCGTGGACGGCCAGCCGGTGAAGATCAACAACGTCACCGACGCGATGAAACTCGGCATCGCGTTCATCCATCAGGAATTGAACGTCCTCGACAATCTTGACGTGGCCGCGAACGTTTTCCTTGGTCGTGAGCCGGTCATCGGACCGTTCAAGCTCATCAATCGTAAAAAGATTTACGCTGATACCGAGCCATATCTGAAACGTCTTGGCCTCGACGTTTCGCCGCGCACGCGACTCGACAAGCTTTCCATTGCGCAGCAGCAGATGGTCGAGATTGCAAAAGCGCTCTCGCTCAATGCACGCATCATCATCATGGATGAGCCGACTTCGTCGCTCACGTTGTCAGAGACGGAACGCTTGCTTGAACTCGTCGGCGAACTCAAGAAGTCCGGTGTCAGTGTCGTTTATATCTCGCATCGCCTCGGTGAAGTGGATCACTGCGCCGACCGCGTGGTGGTCTTGCGCGATGGCAAGAACGCAGGCGGCCTCGACCGCAGCCAGATCAGCCACGACAGCATCGTCAGCCTGATGGTCGGGCGCGAAATCAAGAGCGTCTATACTGCGTCCAATTGCGCGACGACGCCGGGCTATTTCAGGGTTCGCAATGCCAAGTCCAGCCGTTATCCCGGCAAGACGATTTCGTTCGACGCGACGCGCGGTGAGATTCTCGGCTTTGCCGGACTCGTTGGCGCGGGGCGTTCGGAATTGATGAAAGCCATCGTCGGTCTCGATGCGAAAGGTGGAGCAGAAGTTTCCGTCAGCGGCGAGACATTAAAGATTTCCAATGCACGCGACGCCATCGGCCATGGTATTTATCTCGTGCCCGAAGACCGGCGCGGCGAGGGTCTTGTCACCGCAATGACTGTGCGCGAGAACACCACGCTGCCGTCGCTCGACAAGTTCACGCAACTTTTCATGATCAGCCGCGACAAGGAAAAGAAGGTCACGAACGAACAGATTTCCGCTTTGAAGATCAAGACGCCTGGCACGGAGACGCGCGCGATGAATCTGTCAGGCGGCAACCAGCAGAAAATCGTTCTCGGCAAATGGCTTTCGATGTCGCCAAAGGTGATGATCCTCGACGAGCCGACGCGCGGCATTGACGTGGGAGCGAAGGCGGAGCTTTATCGCA
>CAZFNB010000534.1:0-2551 GCA_964520235.1 uncultured Bifidobacterium sp.
CACCAGATCGAGGCGTCCATCCACTACGCGACGTGCGGCATCCAGCAGATAAGGCGCTCGAAACCCCATCTTGCACTCGCGCAGCGTCGCTTCATCCAATCTCGCGATCTGTTCAGCGGTCGGAAACGCGGACATTGTGGGAAATCCGTCGGGCACGGTGATCCTGCTGCCAAAGCGTTGACGCAGCAGGCTCACAACCTGGTGAATCTGAGTAATCTGCTTTGTCGAGGACAAGATGAATGACGCAAGACATTCCCAGTGATCCTGCTTCAACAATCTCATCCCACGGCAGGCTGAAATCGCGGCTTTCAGGTGCAGATCATCGTCCGGGAATGCGGCAAAGATGTCGTCAAGGCAAACATCGGTCTGCAAATAATTTTTCAGCCATGACCAATCAGTCACGGGCGCTGCCGTTCGGGCGATGATCCCCGTTTTGCACGATTCGAGCTGGACCCAACGCCGTCCAATCGCACCCGTCCACCCATGTGCGTCGCGCTGCCAGACAAACGTCTGACCGCAACCCATCGTCAAATCCAGATCGTAATCACGCACAAGCAGGGTGATTTCGCCCGCTGGTACATGACGCGTGGCATCAGCGCAAATTGCGGCACTCGATGATTTGGACGGTGTGGATGACACGATTTTTATAGAGAACCTCCCTCGGGCCAAGATTGGTCACGGATTCAAACTGGGCTGACAGCCACTCGGGAACGGGCGGATTCTCATCACGCTCGAATCTCAAATCCTTTTCACCGCGGCGCCACCGGGCAAACCAGTCCTTCGGAAGCTTCGCCGAGGTCAGGTCTTGAACAAAAATGGCATTCTGACCAGCGCGAGCAGGAGAATATCCCGGCCAAAAATAATACTGGCTTTGCGGCATCGCCGTGGGGCGGCAAAAAACAACCGGATCTTTGCCGACACGTTTCTTTGCCTCACCGTAATAAAACGTCATCAGGCTGGTCGTGCTGTAGTGGTTGCCGATCACGAATGTCTCCCTGCCTTCGCCCGCCAGACGGCTGCGGGCCTCTTCTACCACCCGGGCCATCGCTTCGTATCCACGCACCCGCGTCAACGGATCAATCTGCGCAGGCAATGGCCTCCCGACGAGCTTTGCGACGATGTTCGTGTCCAGCATCAGCGCGATCATCAACGCACCGATTACAAGGCCGGACAAAAACCAGACATTCACCTGGCGAGCGCCCTCGCGCTGCCGTGCATCCCAATAAACCACAGTCATGCAAAGCAGCGGCAGCACACACGGAGCAATCCAGTTCGGTATCACGCGGGATTTGATCGAAAGCACGAGATACAGGAAAAACACCGGCGCTCCCATGCTGAAAAAGTAGATGATCCGCAAATCCCGGCGATAACGCCGCCACATGCCGAACAATGCCATTACCATTCCAACGAAAAACACCGGATTCATCAGTCCCCATTCGGCTCCGAGAAATTCACCCAGGTAGCGCAAGGTCGGCTTCCATGCCTCATCAAGTCCCCCGTGCTTGGCGACGTGCTTGAAACTGATCCAGCCGTTCTGTTGATTCCAGATGATGACCGGCAAAGTGCAGATCAAATTGATGCCAAGCGCGAGATACGGACCGGGCCGTCGCAGATGCTGACGCGCTTCCGGCCAGAGAACAAAAAGCACAGCCCAGCAAAGCCATTGCAGTGGCGAGGTATATTTGCTGAGAAAACCCAGCCCCATCCAAAGCCCGGTCCACAGCCAGAATGCCGTGCCTGCATCGGGTTGGATGGCCCGCCAACCCGACATCATCGCAGCCACCCAGAAAAGCACGGCCAGAACATCCACCGTCATCATGACAGATCCCAGAAACACGAGCGGCGTGAGCGTCATGACACATAGCAGTAGAAAACCGGCCCGGGCGTTGACTTCGCGCGCAAAGAACCTCAACAACAGAACTCCGACGACCGCGACAAACAGCGGCGGAAAAAAGCGCACGGCAAAAACAGTGTCACCCCAGAGCGCTGTTCCCACAAAATGTGTCACGGCGATCAGCAAAGGTTTGCTGTAGTAGGAAAGCGCGAGATGTTTTGACCACACCCACTGATACGCTTCGTCGCCGCTCAACTCGATGATACCACCGCCGATGTAAGCCCAGCGCAACAACGTCAGAACCGCAATCATCACATACCCCAGCCGCAACCACTGGAGACCGGCCAGTCTCGCGCAGTCGGATGACCCGGAAATGGTTGACTGTTGTTGAACCGGATTCGCGAGCAGCGATGGCAGGCGCGCGTGCCAGACCGGAAACCATTTCGCTCCGAGTTTACGCCAGAGCGATTCGATTCCCAGGACAACGGCAAACCCGGAACCACCGCCCAGAATCCCGCCCGCAATGACATCACTTGGATAATGCACACCGTTGTAAACACGGGAAAAACTGACCGCCACCGCCATCGGCAGCATCACCCGCAGACTGCGACGATGAAACAAGAACGCCACCGCCGCCGCCGCAAACCAGTTCGCTGCGTGCGAGGACGGCATCGAGCCGCTGCCGCCGGGCCCAACGAGCCGATGGACATTTTCGAG
>CAZFNB010000535.1:0-2548 GCA_964520235.1 uncultured Bifidobacterium sp.
GGCCCGCTTCAAAATCACAGGCAACGTCTCGCGCCCCGGCTCGATGCAGAGCGGCGCGTCGCCGTCGAGGATGCTCGTCTTGCGCGCCTTCTGGCGCCACGCGTATTCGCCGGTGAGCAGCGAGTAACGCGACGGCGTGCAAGTCGAGGACGGCGCATAACCCTGCGTGAAACGCACGCCTTCCGTCGCGAGCCGGTCCACGTTCGGCGTCTTGATTTTCGTCGCGCCGTAACAACCGAGGTCGCCGTAGCCGAGATCGTCGGCAACGATGAGCACGATGTTGGGTTTTGCCTGTGTTGCGGCGGCGCCGGAGGACGGGAGGGTGACGCAGAGCAGACTGCTGACGGCCAGCATCGCGGTGTAAAGTTGTTGTTTCATTTCAATAAATCATTCGTCGAGCGGCGCGCCAGCTTTGGCTTTGCCTGGTGCGTTTTTCCCGGTCATCAATCCCTCGAACACGGGTTCGATGAGTTGAGAGTTCCAATCTGCGCGAAGCTTTTCCAACTGCTTCAATTTCTCGGGATTCGCCGCCGCCAGATTCCGGGCCTCGCTGATGTCCGCGTCGAGATCAAACAACTGTGCTGGCGCATCGCGCGATGGAACGACCAGTTTGAATTGTCCGCTGCGCACGGCGAACGCGCCTTGATCGAACTTGCGAAGATAGACGGCCTCGTGCGGCGTGCCCATGTCTGTGCCGGTGAGATAAGGCATGAGATTCACGCCATCGAGCGGTCGCGCCGGATCGGTGGTCGCACCGGCGAGCGCGGCGATGGTGGCAAAGATGTCGAGCGAGAGCACCGGCTGGTCGTAAACCGTCCCCTTGGGCAAGCGACCGGGCCATTGCACCGCGAATGGCACGCGGATGCCGCCTTCCCACGCATCGCTCTTGCCGCCGCGTAATACACCGTTGTTCGAGGCGTTCGCCTGCTCCGGACCGCCGTTGTCGGACAGGAAAAACACGAGTGTGTTCGTGTCCAGATTCAATTGCTTCAACGTCGCCAGCACGCGCCCGACGCCGTCGTCCACCGCGCTCACCATCGCGGCGTAAGTGCGGCGATTCGGATTTTTGATGTTCGGGAAGCGACTCAGATATTTTTCGGAAGCCTGTATCGGCGTGTGCGGCGCGTTGTAGGAGAGGAAAAGGAAAAACGGCTGCGCTTTGTTTCGCGTCACGAAACGCACGGCTTCATCCGAGAATTCGTCCGTGAGATAATTGGTCGTCCGGACCGGCTCGTGATTGCGGAGGATTTGCAGCCGGTAACTGTCGCCTTCGTCCATCGCTCCGGCGGCCTGCTTGAGCGTCATCTCCTCGGGGAAATAGCGCGCGCCGCCGCCGAGGTGACCGAAGAATTCGTTGAACCCGCGCTTAATCGGATGCAGATCAGGATGCGCGCCAAGATGCCATTTGCCGATGAGCCCGCTGTGATAACCCGCCTTCCCAAGCGCATCGGCGATGGTCGTCTCCGTCAGCGCGAGACCGGAAACGCGATTTTCCGGCTGGAAGCGCGGATTGCGTTCATAACCGAAGCGTTGTGGGTAGCGACCAGTGATGAATCCCGCGCGACTCGGCGAACAAACCGGATACACCACATAGCCGCTGGTGAAGCGCACGCCGTTGGCGGCGATGGCGTCAATGTTCGGCGTCGGGATGTCCTTGCAGCCGTTGAAGCCGACATCGGCGTAGCCTTGATCATCGGTCATGATGACGATGAGATTCGGTCGGGCCGGCGGATTCGTTGCAGCCGCAGCGACGTGCGTCACCCCGATCGCCAGCAAAGCGAGGGCGAGCTTCAAAACTATTTTAGTATCGAGCGCGTTCACAGTTTTCATTCAAGGGGAACGCAGACGAAAACAAGCGATCTGCAATCCGGGGTTGATGGAAATATCCACGGTGTTGGTGCTGGCCGAGGCGGCAATCGTGAACCAGTTGCCCGGCGCGCTCAGGTTCGAGTTGGTTTGCGCCTCCAACAGCCAGCCCTGATAGTTCGCGGGCCAGGACAGGTTCAGCAGGCCGCCGTTGCGCAGATGATTCAGCTTCGGCGGAAATTGATTGGATGCGCTGATGGTCAGAAATTTTTGCGCGTAACGCCGACCCAATTCCCGCTGCGACGCCGCATTGAAATGGATCACCTCATCTTCGTGACCGGTCAGGCCGTTGTTCTCCACGCAAGCCGTGTTGAACTTTTGATTCGGCAAATCCTGCAAAGCCGCTTCGACGAGGCCGCGCTGAACCAAAGTGGACACCGTGAAAACCGTGCCCACACCGTTCGTCCAATTCGGCACGAATTTGCCGCACACGAACGGCAGCCCGGGCGATTGCAGATCGCGGCGGAGATTATCCACCAGCGCGGCGAGGCGTGACGCGTAAAGCTCCGGCTCGGCAGAGGGATTCGAGTTGCCGGTGTTGGAATTGTATTCGCCCTGATGCCAGAGCACGCCCTTGATGACACCGGACTGTGCGGCGTTGGTGGCCCGTTGCACGGCCTCGTCGTAGAGAAAATAGTTCAGTCCGGTCAACGAGTTGGTCTGCTTGTTGTCCATCACCCCG
>CAZFNB010000536.1:0-2527 GCA_964520235.1 uncultured Bifidobacterium sp.
TCGCCCACGGCTTGGGCCGCATGTTGCCGTCCTTCTTGCGGTATTTCACACCGTCCACCAGCGATGATTTGCCAACAAAGCGCCATGAGCGGTCAAAGAACACCCGCTCCGCGCGCAGCGTCCCGCCGGAATCCTCGTAGCGCACCCATACCGTGAACGACGCGCTGAAAAGTTTCGCCCGATTCTCGTGGTCGCGAAACGTGCCCATGTCGTTCTCCGGCTGGCCGGAACTGCGCGCGGCTTTGATGGAAATCTCAATCGTGTTCGTGCCGCAGACGATGGCAAAGTCCGCCAGACGGTTTTTCTCGCGACCGGATTGTCCCGCGTCGAAATTCTGCTCCTTCAGCGCGGGGATTTTTTGCGGAAGAATTTCCTTCAACGAAGCGATCACCATGTCCTCGAACTGCCGCCAGACGGTCGTGTAACTGCCGCGAACCGCGTTTGTGCCAAGACGCGCGGTCAATTCCGCAGAAATGTCCGCCTTCAACGAATCCAGTCGCGTGGCAACGGCTGTCGCATCCGCTTCCTCCGCGCGCGCCCGACACGACCACAACGCGAGACAACATGCGGTCGCCAGAGCCAGAGCTTTTGCGAAGGTCTTCACAATAACTTTTGCGGCGACGATTCCAGCGGCGTGATCTCTGCGAGCAGTTTTCCCTCCGCTCCGCCGCCAAGTTCACTCAACCGCTCGCCCGCAGGCCGCACGCGTGATTGAAAGCTCGACGATGCTTTGTTGTAGGCCTCGTTCGCCTTTTCCAGACCGTCCCGGATGCGCTCGAAGTGTTCCGTGAAAGTGACCACACGCGAATAAAATTCCCTCGCGGCATCGGCGATTTTTTCCGCGTTCTCCGCCTGTGTGTGCTGCTGCCAGCTCACGCTCACCGAACGCAGCAGCGCGATGAGCGACGCGGGCGTGGCGAGCATGATGCGCTTGCCCGCCGCCCAGACGATGAGGTCGTGGTCGCCCTCAAGCGCCGCGCTGAACAACGATTCCGCCGGCAGAAACAGCACCACGTAATCAAGAGAGTTCGGGAACTGACTGGGATAATCACGATCCGCCAGCGACTTGATGGTTTGCTTGAGTTTTCCGGCGTGGGCGGCGAGAGCTTCCGAGCGTGTGGCGGCATCGGCAGCGTCCAGCGCGTTGAGAAAATCCAGGTCCGGCACCTTGGCATCCACGATGATGACGCGGTTGCCCGGCAGCCGCACGATGAGGTCGGGGCGTTTGTCCGCGTCGTCACCGGCCCGTTGTTCTGTGAAATCGCAATGTGCGCTCATGCCCGCCGCCTCCACCACGCGCCGCAATGTCTCCTCGCCCCAGCGCCCGCGTGCCTGATTGCTCTTGAGCACTTCGCGGAATTTTTGCGTGGCATCCGCGAGCGAAAGATTGGATTGCGCAAGCGTTTCGAGTTGTTTGCGCACCTGGCCGAGTGTTTCGGCCTGCGCGGTTTCGTTCTGCTGCAAACGTTTCTGGTAGGTGTCCAACTGCTGTTTCAACGGCTCGACCAAAACCTTGATGGATTCCTGCCGCTTGTCGAGGTCGCCCTTGGCGGACTCCTGAAGCTTCCCGAAACTCTGCTCGGCCAGTCGCAAAAACTCCGGCGCGCTTTGCTTCAATGCCTCGGCGCTCAACGCGCGAAACGCCTCGCGCAGATCCGCCAGCGACTTTTCCTGCGCCGCTTTTGCCTCGGCCATCGCGCGCTCGTGGATCGCGCGCTGCTCGGCGAGCAATTTCTCCGCGCCCGCCTGGTTCGCCTGTGCGGTGGCGAGTGAAGTTTTCACAGCCACGATTTCATCGCGCGACTGGTGCAATTCCATTTCGCGTGCGGCGAGCCGCTGCTGCAAGTCAGCTTCCAATCGGCCGTCCGTTGGCGTGCTTCCGCGGCTGCGTCCCAGCAGCCAGCCGATAAGCAGGCCGAGCCCGCCGCCGATGGCGAACGCGATGGCCAGTTGGATACCGAGTGGCATGATATTTTTTACCGTTTGTTTTCAGGATTGTTGAGCGCAACCCGGAGAATTGCCAGCAGAGTTTTTTGCCCCGCCAGATCATGCCTGGACAAGGGGTGCAACTGAAAGTGACGCGCGGGCGGTTCGGTTCTTAATCGTAATCATAATCTTTTTCTTAATCTGTCCCGCCGGAGAGTAAGATTAAGAACAAGATTATGATCAAGAAGGCCAGCGTGTGTGGCAGTTTCAGTCACACCCCTTGGACGCGCGCAACATTGACTTCCGCGCCGGTTTTGCGACCCTCGGGATGCTTTTCGATGAATCTTTCTTTGATGAGTCTTGAGATCGCCGTCATCGCACTGGGATTGCTCGTGCTGCTGGCGGATTTGTGGTTGCCGGTGGAACGGAAACGGATGCTCGGTTACGCGGCGGCGCTCGCGCTCGGGCTGTTGTTCCTGAACACTTTCACGAGCCATTGCAGTTGCAATCTGGCGCTCGCAGGCGACTCCACGGCGGGCGGCATGTTCGTCCAGGATGCGCTGGCGGTCTTTTTTAAGCGACTCTTCCTGCTGGCGGGAGT
>CAZFNB010000537.1:0-2524 GCA_964520235.1 uncultured Bifidobacterium sp.
GTGCGCGACGAACATGTTTACATGCGGACGACCAAAGGCCTGAAGCCGGTGCACGTGATTTATCGCCGGCTTGATGACGATTTCCTCGACCCGACGGTGTTTCGCCGTGATTCAATGCTCGGCGTGCCGGGCCTGGTGCGCGCGTATCGCGCCGGCCACGTCTCGCTGGCGAACTCCATCGGTACGGGTATCGCCGACGACAAGGTGATGTATTACTTCGTGCCACGGATGATCGAGTATTATCTCGACCAGAAGCCGCTCATCCCGAACGTGCCGACCTATCTCGCGAGCGAGGAGGACGACTTGAAATACATCCTCGCGAACCTTGAAAAGCTGGTGGTAAAGGCGGCGAACGAAAGCGGCGGCTACGGCATGTTGATGGGGCCGAAGGCGGCGGCGCAGGAGATCGCCGAGTTTCGGCAGCGTATCGAGCGCGACCCGCGCAACTACATCGCCCAGCCGATGATCTCCCTTTCGACGCATCCGACCCATGTGGACGGTGGGTTCGAGGGCCGGCATGTGGATTTGCGTCCGTTCATTCTGTGCGGCGAGAAGACGGTGATCGTGCCCGGCGGTCTCACGCGCGTCGCGTTGCGCAAAGGCTCGCTGGTGGTGAATTCCTCGCAAGGCGGCGGCAGCAAGGATACGTGGGTGTTGTATGGAGACGAATAACAAACACCAAATCCCAAACTCCAAACACCAAGGAAATTTCAATCCTCAAGTCATAATGACACGCTCCTTGCCGCAAGCTGTTCCGCCAAATCTATCGCCAAGCCGTCCCTGTTCTCCTGCATCAGGGTCTGGAAATTGGAGTGTTTTTTGCGTTTCGTTTTTGGTGTTTGGTGCTTTCCCCCATGCTTAGTCGCGTTGCCAACAGTCTGTTCTGGATGTCCCGCTACATCGAGCGGGCGGAAAACGTCGCCCGCTTGCTGGACGTGAATCTCCAGTTGCTGCTCGATTTCCGCAGTCTCGACGACGAGAAGATGCGCGATCACTGGATGCCGATCGTGCAAACGACCGGCGACGAAGAGCCGTTCATCGCGCAACATCAGCGCGCCACGGCGGCGGCGGTGGCGGAGTTCATGGTCTTCCGGCGGGAGAATCCCAACTCGATTGTCTCCTCGATCTGCCAGGCGCGCGAAAACGCCCGCATGGTCCGCGACCAGATCACCGTCGAGATGTGGGAGGAATTGAACCGGCTTTACCTGTTCATGCTCTCGTCGCAGGCCCGACAGGTGTGGAATGACAGCCCGACAGATTTCTTCAATCAGGTCAAAACCAGTTCGCTCCAGATCGTCGGGCTGAGCTACGCGACACAGATTCACAACGAAGGCTGGTGGTTCAGCCAGGCGGGCCATTTTATTGAGCGTGCAGACAAAACCTCGCGGATTCTGGACGTGCGCTATCACACGCTGCCGCCGCGCGGCTTGCCCAAAACTGTCACCCAAACCGAGGCGCTTGAATGGGCGGCGATCCTCCGCTCTTGCAGCGCGTGGGACGCCTTCAAATCGCTCTACGGCGCGGACGTGCATCCGCGCAATGTCGCGGAGTTCCTCCTGCTGGATGAGGACTTCCCGCGCTCGATCCGCTTCTGCGTAGATCGCTTGAACGACGCGCTACGCCACATCTCGGGCGTGTCCGCGCGCCGCTTCTCCAACGACGCCGAAAAACTCTGCGGCCGGCTGGCGGCGGAACTTCAGTTCACCACGATCGAGGAAGTCTTCGACGCGGGACTGCACGACTATCTCGATCAGCTTCAATTGAAGCTGAACAACGTCGGCGCGGCCCTGTTCAACGCTTACATTTTTCAGAACTTTGACACGAGCGACGAGGAACACTTCGTCCAGCAGGAGGAACAACAACAACAACAACAAAGCATGCAGGGAGAATCATGAGTGAAGAAACGCCGCCCGCGCGGCATCTGGACGGCGTCACCATTCTGCGTTCATAATTCATCCTTTCCCCATCGTGGCCATTCACGTCGCGCTCCACCATCAGACGCACTATCACTACGACCGGCTCGTCAACCTCGGTCCCCAGGTCGTGCGGCTGCGGCCCGCGCCGCATTCGCGCACCCGCATCCTGAGCTATTCACTCCGCGTCACGCCGGAGAAGCAATTCCTCAACTGGCAGCAAGACCCGCAGTCTAATTACCTCGCGCGCCTCGTGTTCCCCGAGCCGACGAGGGAGTTTCGCGTCGAGGTGGACCTGGTCGCGGAGATGGCGGTGTTCAACCCGTTCGACTTTTTCCTCGAACCGCAGGCGGAGAAGTTTCCGTTCGCCTACGATCCCGCGCTCGATCACGAACTCGCGCCGTTCCAGCGCAAATGCTGGCTGACGCCGGCGTTCACGAAGTATCTGACGACCGTTCGGAGAAAACTCCTTGGCGAGGTCAAGCGGTGGACCAGGCCAGAGCGGCTTGCAATTCCGGAAAAGGACAAGCCGCGCACGATTGACTTTCTGGTGGCCGTCAATCAGCAGCTTTGGAAGGACATCAAATACACCATCCGCCTCGAACCCGGCG
>CAZFNB010000538.1:0-2517 GCA_964520235.1 uncultured Bifidobacterium sp.
AATTCCATTCGCTGCATCGTCGTTTCGATTCGGCGCAAGGCGTTGCCGCGAATCACAACTTCATGTGTCGCGAAGACCAAACGAAGATGTTGCTGCTTACCTTCGGTTTTGAGTTCCGCAAAAGCGAACTGGTCGAATGGAAGCAACAGACTCCGTTCAGCCGACAGTTCTATTTTGACGCCGTGAGCGTTCGGGTCGCTCGACCAACATTCGGGTGTTTTTGTGTTCATGTTTTTGTGTGGTGTTTAGGTGACGACGACGCGCCAGTTTCAGCCGACAAAACGTGTCGGCGGCGCGTTGTCCAAATCGGAGAAGATGGCCGTGCAAACGATCCCAAAGGCGAATACCACGACGCGGAACAAAACCGGCCGCCAACTCCATCGCCAACGGCCTGTGACCAGAGCGCGTCACATTCTCGCGCAATTGCTCCTTATCTGGCGTGAAGATGCGGATGCCACGCCGCCCGCGCGAAATGGTCACATACCATTGCTGCGCGTTCGTCGCGGCCTTGACGGTTGAGTCGGAGAACAGGACGTAATCCACCGTCTTGCCTTGCGAGCCGTAGGACGTAACCGCGTAGCCGGGAAGGAACTCGCGGAAATTTTTGTCCAGGATACGGCCATCGGTGAGTTCAACTGCGCCATCTGGACGAACAGACTTTGCGGTGACAAGTTCGCCATTCGTGACGCGACCACCTGACGCCAGTTTGCGATTTGCTTTGAGATGAAGCCGGTCGCCTTCCGCAATCGAGATTTCGCGCGGAAGATAAACCGTAACGTGACCGAGCATTTTGTTTGAAACGGTGATGAACCTTCCGCCGACTTCGACGAGCACACTCGATTTCAAAATGCCCGCCAGCTTTCCCTTCGCACCCGGCTCGGCCTCACGCACTTTCTGGTTAAACACAATGACGGCATCTGACGAATAAAACCGTTCATCCCGTTTCTGCGCGTTCGTCAGGTCGAGTTTGTCCAACACTTGAACCGTCGTATCGTTTGCGCCGAGCAATCCTTTGCCTTTGAGCGCATCCCGGACGCACGAGTTGACGCGATGGACTTCTCCCCAGGTCTGCGAGACTACGACCGCCGAAGCCTCTTGCTCTGCGAGCCGGAGATATTCTTCCGCCAACTTCTCGGCCTGATTTCCTAAGCCACACGCCACCACCGCACCCATCTTGTCGAGGCGTTCAAACGATTCGCTCAACTTGCCTGCCGCCGCTGATTCAACGGCTTTCCGATACTGATTGATGCGGGTGCGCTCATCGGCGTCTTTGCCAAGCGCCGGGTCTTGCCGACGAATCTTATGCAACTCGACCGGCTTGACGCCGGAGTGACGCTCAATTGCCAGCAACGCATCCGAAGCCTCAACTGCTCCGTGCTGTCGCGTGTCGCCCGAAAGAATCAGCCGGGCGTTGCGCTCACGGACCAGCCGCATCAATTCAAGCATTTGCCGTCCGCCGATTTGCCCCGCCTCGTCCACCACCACGACCGCGCGTTCAGCCAGTTCACGCTTGAGGATGAAACTGGCAACCGTAGAGGGCGACGGGAATCCCGCCTTTTCCATTTCCACGACTTGCTGACGCTGCGGCGCGAGAACAACAACGCGCCGGCCAGACTGTCGAAGTTGTTCAACCATCTCGTGCAGGACAAAACTCTTGCCTGTGCCAGCGCCGCCGCGAAAAACGGACACGTTGTTGATGGAGGAGAGCAAGCCATCGAGTGCGCGGCGTTGCTCATCGTCCAGTTTTGGATTCACCGGACGCGGGTTCGCAACCAACGGCCAGGAATCACCCACGCCTTCCTTTGCGGTTTGAACGATTTCCCATTCGCGCAACAGAACCTCGCGCAACGTCACCTCGCCCGGACGTTCGGCGTCGCGGATGTAACCCCGCTGTTGGGTGAAATCCTTGAGTTCGGACACGGAAAAAGCTTCACCCCGCGCGCGACCCAATGCTTCCTGCCAGACCTGACATTCACGCACAACCGAGTTTCGGTCGAACAAATGCTCCTCTGCCCACTGGAGGGCTTCGCTGACCGTGACAGATTTTTCCTCATTCAAGTCGTTGCCCGGAAGTTTTGAAAGTTGGCGCAGTGATGCTCGTTCGGCGTCGCTCAACTGTGCCTCCCAGATGTTCCGCAATTCATCGCGGCTCATGTCCTTCTGTTTTCGCGTTCGTTTCTCTGTGGCGAGTTGGGCGCGCAGTTCCGAAATGTTTGCACCAGCGAGTTCAGGTTTGCCCGCCAGTAACTTCGACAAAGCCTTATCAATCTCTGCATCTCGCTTGGAAAACCGTCTGCAAAGCTCCTCAGACACGCCTTCGATTTCGAAATCTCCTCGCGACCGATTGCGGATTCGATAACCAAACGACTTCAATTCACGGGCGATCTCGTGGTAATAGATGTTCTCAGCTAATTTCTTAGCCCGAAGCAGTTCGTAATTCTCCAGTGCCTTCCATTTTTGTTCCACCACATCAAACGTCGCGTTGAACACGATACAATGTGTGTGCATGTGAGGATC
>CAZFNB010000539.1:0-2515 GCA_964520235.1 uncultured Bifidobacterium sp.
GAAATCTCCTTTTCTCCTTCTCCCCTTTTCACCTCTGCGACTTCCTCCTGCTCCAGCGCGATGGACCGCTTGATGAAGTAGAACGAAATACACCAAACGGCCGGGAAGAAACCGATGCCCAGCATGAACCACGTCAGCGTGAAACCAAAAATGCGCGTCGCCATCAGTTCCGGCGCGAAGTAGTTCGCCAGCGGCAATCCCAGCACGACGAGCAGAAACGACAGGGCGCAGGCGATGGAGAGCTTGAGTTGTTTGCGCATCAGCGAGTGGAGGAATTCCTCGCTGTGCATGTCGAGCTTCTTTTCAGACTTAGGATTTTGCATGGAACGCGCGTGTTTTAGCGAAGCGCGGCAAAAATGGAAACCAAGAAATGCAACAAACCTGCCAAAGAAATGGATTTTTCTCTGCGAAGGCTCACGACCGGGATTCCGCCAGTTCCAGCACCCGCTCGAATTCCACCTTCGCCACAGGCTGCACAGAGAGCCGCGAATTTTTCACCAGCACCATGTCCTTGAGAATCTTGTCAGCTTTGATCGTAGCCAGATTCACGGGTTTGGCGACAGGCTTCACGGCTGCAAGATCAACACACACCCAATCGCCCTCCTCCGCCGTCGGATCGGCGTAGGCGGGCTTTATGACCTTGGCGAGACCAACGACCTCCTTTCCCTCGCCGCTGTGGTAAAACAGCACGAGATCACCGGCCTTCATCGCACGGAGATTGTTCCGTGCCTGAAAATTTCTTACACCCGTCCAGGCAGTTTTGCCGTCCTTGACGAGTTGCGACCACGGATAGGTCTCTGGTTCCGACTTTGCGAGCCAGTAGTTCATGCGCGGATTTAGCCACAGACGAAGCCCGGATGCACACCGATAAATCAATTTTCCACATCGTCGCGGCGCATCTGGAATGCCGGCCTGAAAAATTCTGTGTTTCATCCGCGATTCATCTGTGGCTGAATAGGCCCGTGAGCATTTCGGACAATCTGCACTCCATCCAGCAACGGATCGGCGCGGCGTGCGAACGTTGCGGACGCGACACGGACTCCGTGACGCTGCTGGCGGTGAGCAAAACGCATCCTGCGGAAGTCATTGCGGAAGCGGTCGGGCTTGGTGTGATTTTCTTCGGCGAGAACAAGGTTCAGGAGGCGAAGGCAAAAATCCCGAACTGCCCGGGCCGCGCCCGCTGGCATTTCATCGGCCACCTGCAATCCAACAAATGCCGCGACGCCGTGGAGTTGTTCGAGATGATCGAGAGCGTGGACAGTCTGTCTCTGGCACAGGAAATCAACAAGCGCGCCGAGGCCGCAGGCAAAACGATGCCGATCCTGCTGGAGGTGAACGTGGCGGGCGAGGCGAGCAAGTTCGGTTACAAACCGGAGCAGATGCTTGCCGACCTCGAAGCCATCAACGCCTTGCCGCGCGTGGAAATCAACGGATTGATGGCCGTGCCGCCGTGGTCGCCGAGCGCGGAGAGTTCGCGTCCGCATTTCAAGCGGTTGCACGCGCTGAAACACCGGGCGGAATCGGCGCTCGGCGCGCCGTTGCCGCACTTGAGCATGGGCATGAGCGGCGATTTCGAGGTGGCCATCGAGGAAGGTGCGACGATCGTGCGCGTGGGCACGGCATTGTTTGGGGAAAGAAAATATCGTGGGCCAGCCTGAATCAAACCATGAAGACTCCAAACCCCATCATCGGCTGCCTGCTCGCAACATTTCTCGCGGTCTTCACAAGCGCTGCGGCAGGTGACAGCGTCACAAATGCGGTGGCCCCAAAAAACAAATCGTGTTTCGAATGCAAGGGAACTGGAACGACGCGATGCCCCGCGTTGACCTGCACAAACGGCCAGGTGGATTGCCCCGCGCCCTGCATGAGGCTTTCAAAGGGAGTGTGGAAGCACATGAACGTGGCCGGCCATGATCCAAGCGAACTTTGGCAGTCGTTCCACGGCAAAACAAAGATCATGTCATGGAATCATCATCATGTCGGGGATCTCATCCAGATGCAGAACGGCGAGCCGGTGAACACCGGCCCTTGCAAAACCTGCGGCGGAAACACGCGCGTCAAATGCGTGAAATGCAACGGCACAAGTGAAATCACCTGCCCTGTCTGCGATGGAAAGAAACAAGTGCCGGACTGGTGGTCCCTTTTTGATCACCCGAAGTTGAAGAACCGCCCAAGCCGTTTCAAACTCAAGGACGGGCGCGAATTGCTCGGACGCAAGGTTGCCACCATGGGCGACCGCACGCGAATCCGCACCGAGACGGGCGACGTGGACATCAACTCCGCCGACATTCTCAGCGAAGAAAAACAACAGACGCAGAAGTAAACCCGAACTCGGAAATAGAACGACGAAGCAGTGCAACGGTAGCGGCAGGCATCCCTGCCTGCCGAAGAGGGCGTGCATCCTTGCCGCCCGGAGAAAGCGTGAATGTTTGTGCGTCCCTTGAATCTCCTGCGCGGTGTGTTACTCGTGCGTTTCTTTCCGCCGGGCTGGGAAGCCCGGCTCTACGGCAAGCAG
>CAZFNB010000540.1:0-2505 GCA_964520235.1 uncultured Bifidobacterium sp.
ATCTCCATCGTATCGCCACCGAGCGCGAGGTTGTGCGCGATAAGCAGCGTGACGAATCCCGAGAGGGACGCCACCGCGCTGCCGAGGCCGACGCGATAAATCCGTTCCAGCACGAACCCCAACACACATGCGCCCCAGCCGATGAACACCGCCGACGAATAAAGGTTCGTCACCGGTGGCCGCGCTTCCAGCACCATGCGGAAAACCAGCCCGAACGTGTGGACCAAAAACGCAAGCCCGATGAGATAAAACGCCGAGCGTTGAAGCGACGCCGAGAATGCCGGCCACGTGCCGAACGTCAGCAACGCGCCGCACGCCAGCACGAACGCAGCGATATAGATGATCGTCGCGTGCAGGAACGCTTTCACGCGATTGTAGTAAAACTCCGCCCTGCCCTTTTCCACCGCGCCGCTGAAATCTTTCGCAAGCCAGCTTTTGTATCCGGCCACAGCACTGTTGAACGCCTCCTTGTCATCATGCGAATAGGCGGTCGCCATGCGCGCATAGAATCCGATGGCGGGATGAATCTCGCCGCTACGGATCGCTCCAAGCAGGCCCGCACCCATGTTCAGCCAGCCGTCAGGCTCGGCCTTCGGATCCGCCGCCGGAATCACCAGCGGATGCGCGACGTTCGCCAGCGCCTCAAACTTTTGCGCGAACTCGAAGAGCTTCCTCAGCGCGACATCATCGGTCTTCCCGCCGGATTGCTGCGCTTGAAACGCAGCAAGCCCCGCAGGCAACGCCATCTTGTATTCCTCAATCATCCGCGCGAAATCGTGCGTGCCCTCGGGCTGCATGCTGTTCTTGAGTCTGCGATAGAGAAAAACGGCGTTGGCGAGCTTGATCACCTGTTTCTGGTAGGAGTCGCGTTGCGCATCCGGCACGGCACCGGCTTTGCGACTCTGCATGGCAACCTCATCAATCACCGGTTCGATTTCCTCGAAGGTATAGTAACGCAGACCCGATTTCTCGATGCCCTTGTCGCCAAGTTTCAGTTCGCTCACAAGATCGGGATGATGGATGAGGAAGATGGGGCGCGTATCCGCCACATCCGGCTTGAAGAAAACTTCCAGCAGCCACTCCGTGGATTTGAGCTTTTTTGGATGATGCCAGAATTTCCAGGAGGGTACGAGTTCGAGCGGCACGTCGCCTGTGCTGCGAATCTGAAGAAGACTGTTGCGCGCGATGGAATCCAGCGGCTGGATGCGCCCGTTCAACAGCGCGGGCAACCGGCCAAATTCCGCCGTGTGCAGATCGCCCTCACGTCTGGGCAGCATGACGACGACGATTTCCGTGACGAAGAGCGCGAGACAGAACCATGGAAAAATCCTGCCGGGAGTTTTCATGCGGTGGCCTTTTCCTTTCGTTTTGCGGCAAAGCCCATCAGGTGGCTGAGAAACTGCCAGACCATCCCCGCCGCGACCATGATGCACGCGACATACGGCGTGAGCCAGCCGGGGTTGCGCACCGCCTGTAACACCGTGCCCATTTCATCGGCCTCGTCGTAGCTGGACTGGTAAAACGTCTCGCCCTCGTAACGCAACGGCTCGTTCATGCGGATGGTGACTTCGCGATCCTCGCCCGTGGCGGGCCGCAACACGCGCACACGGCTGGAAAAATTCTTCGGCAGTTCCGTTCCGGCGTAGCGATCAAACCTGAAATCCACCAAGTGCAGACTGAAGGGTTTATAGTAGCGCTCCGGGCGCATCACGATCTGATATTCACGCCCATCGGACGCGTAAACAAACTCACCGAGGAATCCGCTGACGAACAACGCCTCAGAAACGCCGCCCGGCTTCTTCATCTCAAGCACCGCCGATGGCACATCGCGCTGGTTCATTTCCGTGACATGCGGCATCGAGCGCCACCAGATTTTCCGGCCTGTGGCATTGATCCCCTCAGCCAGAACAAACCCGTCGGCCTCCCGGTTTGTCACCGTCAGTTGCGAGTTGGCGTGGAACGCCTTGACCTGAAACTTGAACGGCATTTCCGGGTGCGCGATCTCGCCGCCTTTTGCCAGCAAGCCATTAGGTATCGCGACGACCTTGTCCTCCTTTGGATCGGACGTGTCAATCACCGCCAGTTCCCAACGGCTGCCGGACTCGGAAAAATTCGACGACGCACCCTCACGGATGTGCATGTAGCTTTCCCGCGCCAGCATGTCGGTGAGGAACTGCCCGACCAGCAGCAACACGATGCCAAGGTGAATCATCGCGATGCCGATTTTTTTCACTCCCGGCTTGTAATAGCGCAGGTGCGCTGCAAACAGGTTGATGAGCAGCAGGCCGCCGACAAGATAGCCGCCCGGAAAAATCGGGATGCTCAACCCCGTGCCGCCGGGCCTCCAGAAGATGAACAGGCTGCGGAAAAATTCGTTCTGCGCCTTGTAAAGCCCGAGGTTCACCTGCGCGATCGTGCCCCAGAAGATCAGGATCAAACCGAACGCAAGCAATACGACCGTGAGTTTGAGCGACGTGAAAAATCTGTAGAGTCGTTCGAGCATGT
>CAZFNB010000541.1:0-2504 GCA_964520235.1 uncultured Bifidobacterium sp.
GACGTGGGCGGTTACCTCCTCGGCTTGTGGGGATTACCGACTCCCGTCGTCGAAGTCATCGCGCTGCACCATAATCCGGGTCAAAGCGCGGACAAAACTTTTACGCCACTCACCGCGGTTCATGCGGCGAATGAACTTGTCAAAACCGCTCGCACTGACGCAAAACCTGGCTGGGATCTTGATTACCTGTGCCGTCTCTCCTTGGGCGATCACATTGCAACATGGCAAAAGGAATTGTGCGAAAGCTCGCAAACCAACAACTGAATTATGAACAACAAAGTCCTGTGCGTTGACGACGACGCCAATATTCTCACCGGCATCCAGCGCAACCTGCGCAAGCAATTCGAGATAGACACCGCTGTCGGTGCGCTCGCCGCCCTCAAGATGATCGAGCAGGAATGTCCCTATGCCGTCATCGTGGCGGACATGCAGATGCCGGGGATGAACGGCGTCGAATTCCTCAACATCACCAAACAAAAATATCCCGACACCGTGCGCGTCATGCTCACCGGCAACGCCGACCAGAAGACAGCCACCGAGGCGGTCAACCGCGGCCATATCTTCCAATTCCTGAACAAACCCTGCCCACCGGACAAACTCGGTCATGTGCTCACGGACGCCATCAAGCATCATCGCCTTGTCACGGCGGAGCGCGAGCTGCTTGAGAACACCCTCAATGGCAGCGTCAAGGTTTTGATGGAAATCCTCTCGCTCACCGACCCGGTTTCTTTCGGTCGCGGCCAGATGTTGCGCGATCAAGCTCGAAAGCTCGGAGAGTTTCTCAAAATCCAGCCGACATGGACTCTGGAACTTGCCGCCATGCTTTCAGCCATAGGCAGCGTGAGTGTTCCCCCGACGCTCGCCATGAAAGTCCGCTCCGGCCTGACGCTGACCGGCGATGAGAAGGACATTCTTCGCCGTGTTCCCCAGGTTGGCAGCGACTTGATTTCACGCATCCCGCGCCTCGAAACCGTCGCTCAAATCATCCTCTATCAGGACAAACAGTTTGACGGCGGCGGTTTCCCTGCTGACAGCGTGAAGGGCGATGAAATCCCCGTCGAGTCCCGCATCATCAAGGTTCTACACGACCTCGCGGCACTCAAATCACCAAAACAATCCGATGCCGAGGCATTCGCCATCATGCGCAAGCGTGAAGGATGTTATGACACGGCCATTCTGGATGCGGTGGCCGCATGTTTTGATCTTTCGCCGCATGTGGTGGAAACACCGAGACAAACCGTAGCGATAAACCCGACGGAGCTGCGGGTCGGGCATGTGTTGATGTCCGACGTGAGAACCAGCGACGATGTGCTCATCATCGGTTCTGGCGCGACGATTTCGCCGCTCATGCTGGAACGATTGCGAAACTTCGCATCGCTGTCCGGCCTGAAATCACCCGTCCACGTGCTCGCGACTTGAGTTTTGCGAGACAAGGAGTGGCATTGTTAAACGCCGAGTTTTGAAATGGAATGGATCAGCCGTCGTTCAATGGCGGCCTGCCGTTCTTGAGAAAGGATTTTCCCGCCGTCAATCTCGCGCACATAAAAGCTGTCTATCGCCGCGCCTTTTTCCGTCAGAATGCGCGCTGTCGAAATGTCCAGCTCAAGCTCCGTGAGCGTCTGGGCAATGGTATAGAGCAGGCCGATGCGATCCTCCGTTTCCACCGCAATGAACGTCCGCGTGTCAGAAGCGTCGTTGTCGAACGTGATACGCGTCGGGATATGCTCGCCCGTGTAAGCCTGGTAGATGGGTCGTGAAATGTTCTGGCTCGCGATCAGCGCGTGCAAATCCACCGTGTCGTCCGCGAGCACCCGGGCCAGCAGCGCCTCAAAGTTGTCCCGTTGCTCGGCGGTGGCCAGCTTGCCGGTGAGCGCATCGGTGACGAAGAATGTGTCCAGCGCGATCCCGTCCACGCGCGTAAAAATCTGTGCGCTAAGGATGTTCAACCCCACCGCACTCAACGACCCGGCCATCTTGCAAAACAATCCAGCGCGATCCCAGGTGCAGACCCGCACCGCGCTGTAACCGCGATCCGGCTCGTTGCGCAGGTTTGCGACAGGAGCAAGAGGATTGTCTTCCCGCATGATCTGCAACCGCATGAACCGATGTACCAAAACAACGTCATCGTGGATCTCTTGCGGTGAATGAATCTGGAAATAGCGTGCGGGCAGGTTGTCGAAATGTGCCTTAAGTTCCTCGTCGCCGAGGCCCTCGGGCAGCAAACCGCGAACCTCCTGTTGCAGCAATTCGCGCTGCTTCTCCTCTGCGCGCACGAATTCCGTTCCGCCTGTCAGCAACGGCTGCGCGCGGTGATGCAACTGCCACAACAACGAATCCTTGAAGCCGTTCCACAACTTGTCGCTCGTGGCCAGCGCGTCCACGAATGTCACCAACGTCAACTGATCCAGTGTTTCCGTCGTCTCAATCTGCCGCGCGAAATTTCGGATCACCGACGGGTCATCCATGTCATGCCGCTGCGAGATCATCGCCATCAACAGGTGATG
>CAZFNB010000542.1:0-2500 GCA_964520235.1 uncultured Bifidobacterium sp.
GGGTGTAGGCCTTTTCCTTCGTGAGATCAAAGCGCGTGCGCGTTGCGCCAATGAGCAGATTCACGCCGACGAGGATGACCGCCATCGCCACCACACCGCCTGCCGAGTAGAGGAATGTTTCGAGAGTTTTCTTTTGCATCGCGAATCCTTTTCTAGCCCGCGCGATGTCCGCGGATGATGACGCCCGTGGTGAACAGCGCGAAAGCGATCACGGACAGGAAAAATGTCGTGTCACCAAGATTTAGAACGCCTTTCTGGAATTCTTCGAAATGCGTGATGACGCTGAACGATGTGATGAAATCCACAACGCGCGGTCCGGCGATCTGCGCCATCGAATCCACCACAGGTTGAAAACCCGCAAGGATCAGGAACAGGCAGATCACCAACGAGACGATGAAACTTACGACCTGAGTGCGCGTCATCGCCGAAGTCATGCAACTGATGGCGAGATACGCCCCGGCCATCAGCCAGCTCCCAAAGTAGGATGCGAGGACGACGCCGTTGTCCGGGCTGCCAAGGTAGTTGATCGTGACGACGACCGGGAATGTCAGCGCGAGTGCGAGCGCAAGGAACAGCCACGACGCGAGAAATTTTCCGACGATGGCCTGCCAGGCGGTGATGGGCATGGTGAGCAGAAGTTCAATCGTTCCGACGCGCCGTTCCTCCGCCCAAAGCCTCATGCCGACAGCGGGGACGAGGAACAGATAAAACCACGGATGCCAGAAGAAGAACGTTCCGCCGAGCGACGCCTGTCCCCGGTCAAACAGCGTCGGCCTGACCGAAAACGTGAAAAAGCCGCATAACAGCAGAAAGATGACAAGAAAAACATATGCGAGCGGTGACGCGAAGTAGGCGCCCAGCTCGCGTTTGGCGATTGTTTTGATGTTGGCCAGTGAATTCATCGTTCGAAAAGAGAAAATCGGATTTTAATTTTTCGTGTCCGGCATCGTGATACTGCGGAAGACTTCATCCAGACGACCTTCTTCTGTGTGCAATTCCTCGACCTGCCAGATTTGCGAGGCGTCAATGACCGCGCGTGTGAGTTCGCCGTCCTGATTCGGCTTGGGGAATACCGTGACGACAATTTTTGAGCCGTCGGATTTGGCCACATCCACGCGCTTGACAGGCGCAAGCTGTGAAAGTTTTTGTGTCACAGTGCTTGCCGGCGTGCCGCGCACCGCAAGCGTGACGGCACCGGCAAACTCGGACTTGCGGCGAAGCTCCTGCGGGGTGCCGTTGGCGACGATGTGACCACGATCAATGATGATTGCGCGTGAACAGACCGCGTCCACTTCTTCGAGGATGTGCGTCGAGAAGATGATGGCCTTTTTTTCACCCATGCGCCGGATGAGTTGACGCACCTCGTGCTTCTGGTTCGGGTCAAGGCCGTCAGTGGGTTCGTCGAGGATCAATACGTCCGGGTCGTGAATGATGGATTGCGCGAAGCAGGTGCGATGGCGGTAACCCTTGGAAAGGGTTTCAACGCTTTGATGCAGCACCCGTTCTAGGAAGCACATTTCAACGACCTGGTTCACGGCCTTTTTCTTCGCGTCGCCCGTCAATCCCCGAACTTCCGCGGCGAAACTGAGGAAGCCATGCACCGTCATGTCGGTGTATGAGGGCGCGTTTTCAGGCAGGTAGCCGATGAGTTTTTTTGCGGCAATGGGGTGCTCCACCACGTCGTGTCCACCGACGGAGATTTTGCCGCCGGTCGGTGGCAGGAAACCGGTGACCATCCGCATGGTGGTGGATTTTCCCGCGCCGTTTGGGCCGAGGAAGCCGAGCACCTCGCCGCGCTCCACGTTGAAGGAGATGCCGTCCACAGCGCGCTTGGCGCCGAAGTTTTTAACCAAGTTTTCGACTTTGATCATGTTGTTTCGCGTTTTGAACCGGCGAAAAGCGGCGTTTGATTAGCGGGCTGGAAGAGAATTGTAAAACAGAATTCCGCGCCGGACGACGAGCTTCGGCAGCGGGCGTGGGCCAATCCCATTCAAGCCTGCCGCGAGCATAGACCTTTCAACGTTTCGAAATGTTCAAAATATTTTTGCCAGATCGCGGGCAGCCGGTTTGCACGACGCAAAGCTGCCTCAGTTTTTGGACCATGAGCCGAGGCGGCCTTCCTTGTTGAAGATGAGTTTCAAGGTGTGATCGTTGCCTGAGCCGATGGACTGGCCGACGCCAACGCCGACGTTGCCGGAGCCGAATCCAGTGCCGATGCTCAGGCCGCCGCCGGAACGGTGGGTTATCCATTCGGCGACTGTGCGACCGTCGCTGAGTGTGGCCTGCTTGTCGGGCGGACCCATGTCAGCCACGGCCTGATCGTAAGTATAACTGCCGATGCGCGAGTTCCAGTCCACACGCTTCTTGTTTGCGCATGAGATGAGAAGAAACGCGCAGGCAAGAATCGAGGCCATGATGAAAAGTTTGGAAAGGGCGGGGGAGGTCGAGGTTTTCATGGCGGCAGAATACTGTCTGCCGCCGCAGATGTGAACTGCCAAAG